>CADCOR010000274.1 GCA_902803055.1 uncultured Erysipelotrichaceae bacterium | reverse complement strand
CATCTTAATTCCAAGATGATCCTGTTAGGGGTCTTTATCTATTTTGCCGTGCATTTCATATTGAATGTCGGGGGCGTCAGCGGTCTGATTCCTTTGACGGGGGTACCGCTATTGTTAATTTCTTCCGGCGGCTCTTCTTTAGTTGCCTCCATGGCTGCTTTAGGCATTGCCCAGAATGAACTGCGCCGCAATAAAATGGTCAAACATGAGAATCATAGCCGGGAAATACAAAAACACGCCGCTTCAAACCCTGGAAGGTAAGGATGTCACCAGGCCGACCAGAGCCATTGTCAGGGAAGCGATGTTTTCCAGTATCACAATCTATTCTGATACAGCTTTTCTTGACCTTTTTGCCGGATCCGGAGCAATCGGGATCGAAGCATTATCCAGAGGAGCGGAGAAAGTCGTGTTCAACGATCTGAATCCTGAAGCAGTAAAGATCATCAGAGCCAATTTGAATAAAGTCAAAGAGAATCGAACAGTTTATAATCTCGATTATCGAAGCTGTCTGAAGAAAGAAGAAAACGGGGGATATGACTATATCTTCTGCGATCCGCCCTATAATTTCATCGGTTATGAAGATATCTTTTTTGATATCAAGCGCTATAACAATCTGAATCAGGAAGGTATAATTATTTTAGAAGTAAACAAGAATACGATCCTGCAGGATACGTATCTTGACTATCAGAAATATAAAGAGAAGCATTACGGTGTCAACAAGCTGCTATATTACAGGAGGAACAGCTAAATGATCAAAGCGATTTATCCGGGTACTTTTGATCCAATTACTCTTGGCCACCTTGACGTGATTTTAAGAGCGGCCAGAATCTATGACCATCTGACCATTGCCGTGATGGAAAACAAGAAGAAGACCTGTACCTTTTCCAAGTCGGAAAGAAAAAGACTGATCGAGGAATGCATCAAAGGCATTGATAATGTCGAAGTGGTGATAGGTGAGGGTCTGACTGTTGATTTAGCCAGAGATCATGGCTGCAGGATCATCATCAGAGGCATCAGAGCCGTATCGGATTATGAATCGGAACTGGCTTTGGCCACAGCCAATATGAGTCTTAATAATGAGATCGAGACGGTATTCATGGTTTCCAAACCGGAATTATCTTTCCTGTCGTCTTCGATCGCTAAAGAAATAGCTTCCTTTAATGGCGATATTTCGGAAATAATTCCGCCGCAGATCATAAAGGAAGTAGCTGAAAAGCTCTATGTGTGATCGCAAGATCATTGTATAGGGATTGTTTTTTTATTTTTTTTCGACTTTCAGATTAAGCCGTTTTTGTTATACCTTTTGCTTATCAGCAGCGCTATTGGAGTGCTACTGTTTTTTCTTGGTGCTGTTGTCGTCATTTTCGAGATCTTTCAGGGCATAACGGCAGGCCTGAATGACAAAACCGGAAAAGGATACATCTTTACCGACAATAGCTTCTTCAATCTCGTTTATTAGTTCTACAGGAAAGCGGATTGTTTTATTTTCACTTTCTTTTTTATCTGATTTTATTCTGAATCCCATCTGCTTATGCTTTCTAACTTTATAGTAGGTCAAACAAATTTCAGTTGGAGCATTGCATATTGCAAATAAATCGATAGGCAAAATAAGAATTATTGTTATTAATTTTGATAATAAATTTGTCATGCTTAAGAGATGAAATATGAGAATAAAAAGATGATAATTAGCTTACAGGAAAGGTGGTATATATGGCTTTTAAAGTCAGATCTGATCGCAAGGAAACTGTCAACAAGACAATCAGATTTCCGCTTGAGCTTACCGAGCAGATCGAGGAAGCAATCATCGGAAAGGATGCAACATTCTCAGGCTTCGTGATCCAGGCCTGTCATTATGCCTTAGAAAGCATTGAGGATGAGCGGGTATTCAAGGAGAGTTAGAACACAGGAAACTGTGTTTTATTATTGAATTTGAGGGAAAATTCGGAATTTGCACTTTTTTAGCAGTTAGGTGTTGACAGTGCTAATAAATTGATCTACAATTAGCAATGGAAAGTGAAGAGTGCTAAAAAAGGAGGTTACTATGGCGTTAACACAAAGAATGGTAAATATCCTCAAAGCCATCGTTGATGAGTTTGTCGCTACAGCTGAACCAGTCGGTTCAAAGACACTGGTCGATAAGTATGATCTGCCATATTCCAGCGCTACGATCAGAAATGATATGGCCACACTCGAATCACTTGGCTATCTGGAAAAGCCTCATACTTCAGCTGGCCGTATTCCTTCCAATAAGGGTTATCAGTATTATTGCGAACATCTTTTACAGAAAGATATGGATGAGGAGGTCAAATATGCTTTGGCGAATATCTTCGATCGAAGAAGCGCCAATATCGAAGATGCGATCAAGGAATCCTGCAAGATTGTTTCCGAGATGACCAACCTGGCTACCGGCATGTTAGGTCCGGATGCCAAGAATCAGACCCTGGAACACATCAAGGTCTTCCAGATCGATCCCAAGACGGCGGTGTGCGTCTTCATTACCAACACCGGTTATACCGAAAACAAGACCTTCAATTTCCAGGATGAGGTGACAGTTGAAGATATCGAGACCTGCACGGATATCCTAAACGACAGATTGAAAGGAACCTATATCCATGATCTGCCGGATAAGCTTGAATCGCTCAAACCGATTCTGACCAAATCGGTCCAGCGCTTCGAAATGCTGTATAACGCCTTTGCGGGCGCCTTCGTGAAGTTTGCGAGTGAGACGATGTATTTCGATGGTACGACCAATATGATGTATCAGCCGGAATATGCCGATGTGGAGAAGCTTAAACAGCTCAGCAAGTTCTTCGATGATTCCAAGCTGTTTAGAAGTCTCGTCGACAAACAGACCGGCACAGGCGATGCCGTAGCGATCACACCGAAAGGCACAGAACTGGTCTGGAAGGATGATATCGCGATTGTCTCCAGTGAGATCAGGATCTCAAACAATCCAAACGACAATGCGCGTCTGATGGTCGTCGGACCAAGGCGAATGGAATACTCAAGAGTTGTCAATCTGCTCGACTTCATCTGTAAAGAGATCGAAGATATGTTCAACTAGAAAGGAAGATTATGGCAAAAGAGAAAAAAGAAGAAATAAAAGAAGAAGTTCCTGAAACGCAAGAAAAGCCTCAGGAAGAAGAAGTTCCGGTTGAATCTGAAGATGAAGTTGAAGAGATCGTCGAAGACATCAACGAAGAACCATTAGAGGAAAAACTTAAAAAAGAAATAGAAAAACTGAAAAATGATTATGCCAGAGCTTATGCCGATACGGAGAATCTGAAGAAGCGTCTCAATGCGGAAGCTGAATCGGTAAGAAAATATCGGATCCAGTCCTTCGCCAGAGAAGTATTGCCGGTGATCGACAATCTGGAAAGAGCGCTGGCAACTGAAGTTCATGAAAGTGACGAGAGCTTCAAAAAAGGCATCGAGATGACATACAATCAGCTGATCAGCGCTTTAAAAAATGAAGGCGTTGAAGAGATCGACTGTCTAAACAAGCCTTTTGATCCCAATCTTGAGCAGGCAATCATGCAGGAAAAGAAAGAGGATGTTGAAGCGGGAATCGTCATTGAAGTATTGCAGAAAGGTTATGTATTGAAAGATCGCATTCTTAGACCGGCTATGGTCAAAGTAAGTGAATAAGGAGGAAAAAAATATGAGCAAAATTATTGGTATTGACTTAGGTACAACAAACAGCTGCGTTTCCGTTATGGAAGGCAAAGAAGCAAAAGTTATAACTAACCCCGAGGGTAACAGAACGACTCCTTCAGTCGTAGCGTTCAAAGACGGTGAGATCATCGTCGGTGATGCGGCTAAGAGACAGGTTGTTACCAACAAAGATTCCGTTTCTTCCATCAAGAGACTGATGGGCAGCAACGAAAAAGTAAACGTTAATGGCAAATCCTACACACCACAGGAAATTTCAGCCATGATCCTTCAGTATATGAAGAAATACGCTGAGAGCTATCTTGGCGAACCTGTAACCAAAGCAGTTATTACTGTTCCGGCATATTTCAACGATGCGCAAAGACAGGCAACCAAGGATGCCGGCAAGATCGCTGGTTTCGATGTTGAAAGAATCATCAACGAACCAACCGCTGCCGCTTTAGCTTTCGGTATTGATAAAACAGATAAAGAAATGAAAGTCCTGGTCTTCGACCTTGGCGGCGGTACCTTCGATGTATCGATCCTGGATCTGGCCGATGGCACTTTTGAAGTATTGGCTACTGCCGGTGATAACCACTTAGGCGGTGATGACTTTGATAACATCATCGTTGACTGGATGGCTGATGAATTCAAGAAAGCCCATCATGGCATTGACCTCAAGGCTGACCGTATGTCCTTACAGAGATTAAAGGAAGCAGCTGAAAAGGCAAAGAAAGATCTGAGCTCCACGGTTCAGACACACATCTCTCTGCCGTTTGTTTCCGCTGATGAATCAGGTCCGCTGCACCTGGATCTCGATTTGACCAGAGCCAACTTTGATAAGATGACCAAACACCTGGTCGATCGCACGGTCGGACCAGTCAGACAGGCCTTAAAGGACGCTAACCTTTCACCAAGTGATATCGATGAAGTATTGCTGGTAGGCGGCTCAACCCGTATGATTTCGGTTCAGGAAGCTGTCAAGGCTGAACTGGGCAAAGAACCTAACAGATCCGTCAACCCGGATGAAGTCGTTGCCATGGGTGCTGCTATTCAGGGCGGTATCTTAACTGGTGAGAACCCTAACGATGTCTTATTGCTTGATGTCACACCATTATCACTTGGTATTGAGACTCTTGGCGGTGTCATGACAGTTCTGATCCCAAGGAATACAACCATTCCGACGCAGAAGTCACAGATCTTCTCAACAGCTGCCGATAATCAGCCGGCTGTCGATATCCATGTCTTGCAGGGTGAAAGACCAATGGCTGCCGACAACAAGACTTTAGGCAACTTCCAGCTGACCGGCATTGCCCCAGCCAGAAGAGGTGTTCCGCAGATCGAAGTTACATTTGATATCGATGTCAACGGTATCGTTCATGTATCGGCCTTAGATAAGGGCACAAACAAGAAACAGGAGATCACGATCACCAATTCTTCAGGCTTATCCGAGGATGAGATCGACAAGATGGTCAGAGAAGCTGAGGAAAACAAGGCTGCCGATGTCAAGAGAAGAGAAGAGATCGAGCTCAAGAACAAAGCCGAAAGCTTCATCGCGCAGATCGACCAGCAGCTTGAAACCGATAATGCCAACGTTACAGCCGATCAGAAGGCTCAGGTCAAGGCTTTAAGAGATGAACTGCAGTCAGCAATCGACAATAACGATTACGACAAGCTCAAGAGCAAGCTCGATGAACTCGAGAAGGCTGCTCAGGCAATGGGTGAAGCTATGTATCAGCAGCAGGCTAATGCTAATCAGCAGAGCTACAGCGATCCTAATGCCGGATTCAATTCAAACAACAACAATAACAACAACGACGATGTCGTAGACGCTGATTTCAAAGCAAAATAATAAATGATCAGCAGATAGAAGGGAGGTATCATGGCCGACAAACGTGATTATTACGAGGTCTTGGGCGTTGCCAAAGGCGCAAGTGAAGACGAAATAAAGAAAGCCTATCGTAAGTTGGCTAAACAGTATCACCCGGATGTGAACAAGGCACCGGATGCCGAGGCCAAGTTTAAGGAGATAAACGAGGCCTATGAGGTCTTATCTGATCCGCAGAAGCGTCAGACCTATGACCAGTTTGGTCATGCGGGTATGGATGGCTTTGCGGGAGGTTCGGGATTCTCCGGTTTCGGTGGCATGGATATGGATGATCTCGGCGATATCTTCTCAAGCTTCATGGGAGGCATGGGCGGTTTCTCCGGATTCAATTTCGGCGGTTCTTCTTCACGAAGAAGGACCGCACCCAGCAAGGGTGATAACCGCTACATGTCGATGGAAATCGACTTCCTCGATGCCGTGCATGGCGTTGACAAGCTGATCAATCTCACCGTTGATAAGAAATGTGAACACTGTGACGGTACAGGTGCTGCTTCAAAGGCTGACATCGAGACCTGTCCGACCTGCAGAGGTTCAGGCAGAGTCATGAGACAGGCAAGGACGCCGTTTGGTGTCGTCCAGCAGCAGGGCGTCTGCCCGGATTGCAACGGCTCAGGCAAACGCATCAAGAAGATCTGTCCGCATTGTAACGGTCAGGGCTACAACAGTGTCAAGGAACAGGTGGAAGTAACGATCCCGGCCGGTATCGGCTCAGGCCAGCAGGTCAGACTTTCCGGCTATGGTGAAAGAGGCGAGAATGGCGGTCCTAATGGCGATTTATACATCGAGATCAGAGTCAGACCGCATAAGTATTTCCGCCGCGATGGCAACAACATTCATATCACAGTTCCGATTTCCGCAATCGATGCGACCCTAGGCACGACAGTAGATGTACCAACCGCTTATGGCGATGTGGAACTCAAGATCCCGGCCGGCACCCAGCCGGGCCAGCAGCTGCGCTTAAAGGGCTATGGCATGAAGGATCTGAGAACCAAGAATCTGGGTGATCAGTATGTGGAAGTCCAGGTGGAGATTCCAAAGAAGATAAGCCGTGAGGAAAAAGAGCTCTATGAGAAACTTGCCAACCGGAAGAAAGAAAACGTATTTGAAAAATTTAAGAAATCTTTTAAGTAGGGAAACCTACTTAAAAAATCGCTTAATGTTAGCACTCTAAAAGCAAAAGTGCTAAAGGAGGTATAAATATGAATCCTGAATTAATGACGGAAAAACTGCAGGAAGCTCTGATGAGGGCTTTGGAGATCTGCAAGGAAAACTCCAACCCGGAGTTATGCAGTGAACATATGATGGCAGCCTTTCTCAATGAGCAGGATATCCAGGAACTGCTTAACAGTTTCCATACCGATATCAACAGACTCTTGATGATCAATGATGAATATCTGCAGAAGCTGCCGCAGGCCGATATGGGCGATCAGCCGCACGTCGACCGCTATGTCTATAATGCCTATAATGAGGCTTTGAATAAATCCAAACAGCGTAAAGATAAATATATTTCGATGTTTGATATGTTTATCGCTACACTGTTCAACAATTCATCGGTGTGTGAAGAGATGCGCAAATACTGCCGTTTCTCCCGCACTGATATCGAAGATAAGTATTCTTTAGAAAGGGGTGGTTCCATGATCAATAACAAAGAAGACGAAAACAATCTCAATCCCTTGAAGAAATATGGCCGCAATCTGGTCGATGATGTCCGCAACGGCAAGATCGATCCGGTCATCGGCCGAGACGATGAGATAAGAAGAGTAATAGAAATCCTTTCCCGCAAAACCAAGAACAATCCGGTATTGATCGGTGAACCTGGTGTCGGCAAGACAGCGATCGTCGAAGGTCTGGCCTGGCGTATTTTCAATAACGATGTGCCATTAGGCTTAAAAGACAAGGATCTGATCGAACTCGATATGGGTTCTTTGATCGCCGGTGCCAAATACCGTGGCGAATTTGAGGAAAGATTAAAAGCAGTCTTAAAGGAAATCGAAAATGCCAATGGCAAGATCATTCTGTTCATCGATGAGATCCACAATCTGGTCGGTGCGGGCAAAACGGAAGGGGCAATGGATGCTGCCAACCTGCTTAAGCCGATGTTAGCCAGAGGCGAACTCAGATGTATCGGAGCAACGACTTTTGACGAGTATCGCAAATACATTGAAAAAGACTCAGCCTTGGAAAGACGTTTCCAGAAGGTCAGTGTTGATGAGCCTAGTGTCGAAGATACAGTTTCGATCTTAAGAGGCCTGAAAGACCGTTTTGAAGCGCACCATGGCGTCAGGATCAAGGATGATGCGATCATTGCCGCCGCAACGCTGTCAAACCGCTATATCACCGACAGATTTCTGCCGGACAAGGCCATCGATCTGATCGATGAAGCCTGCGCTTCAACAAGAGTGGAAATGGATTCCAAACCGGTCGAACTCGACGAACTTTCCCGCAAGATCGATACTTTAGAGATCGAAAGAGTATCACTCAATAAGGAAAGCTCTGATGAAAAAGCCAAGAAACGTTTAGAAGAACTTGATAAGGATCTTGAAGAGCTGAAAGAAAAGAAAAAGATCCTCGATACCCGCTGGCTCAAGGAAAAGGAAGATCTCTCTCAAAGCAAGACTATCAAGGAAAAGCTTGAAAGAGCCAAACTGGAAATGTCGGAAGCCCAGAACAGCGCCGATTATGAAAAGGCTTCGAAGCTGCAGTATGAGACGATTCCATCTTTGGAAAAAGAATTAAACGACTTACAGGAAAACCATGAAGAAGGCAGAATGCTTTCAGAAGTAGTTGATGAACAATCCATCGCTAAAGTCGTCGCCAAATGGACACATATCGATGTCTCAAGACTGATGTCTTCGGAAAGAGAAAAACTCCTGCAGCTGAAAGACAAGCTGGCCTTAAGAGTAGTCGGCCAGGACGAAGCTCTGACTTTAGTTTCCGATGCGATTTTAAGAAACAAGGCTCAGGT
>CADCOR010000273.1 GCA_902803055.1 uncultured Erysipelotrichaceae bacterium | reverse complement strand
GATAAAGACAAGTGTTTCGGCTGTCAGATGTGTGCTAAAGGCTGTCCAGCTGATGCGATTCATCAGATTACTCCTCAATACATCGCTCCGGGTAAGAAATTGCCGGCTATGTATATTGATACTGATAAATGTGTTAAGTGTGGTGCATGTATTGCGACCTGCAAGTTTGGCGCAATCTCTAAACAATAGGAGTAAAGAAAGATGGAATTAATCAATATAAATATTGAAGGTCAGCCATATCAGGTCGAAAAAGGTCTGACAATTCTGGAAGCTGCCAGAAAGTGCGGCTACGATATCCCTTCGCTTTGCGCATATAACCATGGCGAATGTTCTCTGGCTTCCTGCCGTGTGTGTCTGGTTGAAGCACAGGAAGGCAAAGGTCCAAACAGACTTGTTGCCTCATGTGTATATCCGGTCTCCGAAGGCATGAATGTTACGATTTCTTCACCAAAGGCAACTGCAGCCAGAAGAACTTCAGTTGAACTGCTGCTTTCAAACCATAATCGCAACTGTCAGGAATGTGACAAGAACGGCAAATGTGAACTCTTGCATGTAGCGACGATTACCGGTGCCAGAGAAAACATGTATGTCGGTGAAAAGACAGCGACTACAGTTGATATGCTGACACCTTCGATCAAACGCGATACTTCAAAATGTATTCTGTGCGGCAGATGTATCGCCAGATGCGCAAGTGCTCATGGTCTTTCAGTTTTAGGCTTTGAAAGACGTGGTTTCAATACGATTGTTGCCCCGGCTGAAAACAGATCATTCAAGGATTCTCCATGTATCCTCTGTGGCCAGTGTACAACTGTATGTCCGACTGGTGCCTTGATGGAAGCATCTGAGATCGATAAGGTCGATGAAGCTTTCAGAGCCGGCAAACATGTCGTTGTCCAGGTTGCCCCTGCAGTCAGAGCTTCTTTAGGTGAAGAATTCGGCATGAAGATCGGTACGCCGGTTACCGGCAAGATGATCGCTGCTTTAAGAAGACTGGGCTTTGAAAGATGCTATGACGTCAACTTCGGTGCTGACCTCACGATCATGGAAGAAGGCACAGAACTATTGCATCGCTTAAGTGAAGGCGGCACATTGCCGATGATCACTTCCTGCTCGCCAGGCTGGGTAAACTATGCTGAATACTACTATGGCGATCTGCTCGATCATCTTTCATCCTGCAAGTCTCCGCATCAGATGCAGGGTGCGATCATCAAATCCTACTGGTCTAAACAGAAAGGCTATGATCCAAAGGATGTCTTTGTTGTATCGATCATGCCATGTACAGCCAAGAAGTTTGAAAAAGAACGTCCGGAAATGGAAGTTGATGGCATCAGAGATGTCGATGCCGTTTTAACTACAAGAGAATTAGGCAGACTGATCAAACGTTCAGGCATTAACTTCAACAGGCTTCCTGAAGAGCAGTGGGATCAGGATATCATGGGTGAATACACTGGTGCCGGCGTTATCTTTGGTGTTACCGGTGGCGTTATGGAAGCAGCACTCAGAACTGTTTACTACAAACTGACTGGCAAGGAATATGGCAAGATCGAATTTACAGAAGTCAGAGGCCATGATGCCGGTATCAGAGAAGCTTCTCTTGACATCAACGGTACTGTTGTCAATGTCGCAATTGCTTCCGGCATGAAATCGGCTAAAGTTCTGCTTGATGAGATAAGGGAAGGCAAGTCCAAATATCAGTTCATTGAGATCATGGGCTGTCCGGGCGGCTGCATCAACGGCGGTGGCCAGTCATATGTCAAACCATGCTTCTTGCCTGATGAGGACGACGATATCCTTGATACATACAAAGAAAAAAGAGCTAAAGCTCTTTACTCTGAAGATGAGAGACAGGTTATCCGTCAGTCTCACAACAACAAGCAGGTTCAGGAACTCTATGAAAAGTTCTTGGGTGAACCTAATTCACACCTGGCACATGAACTGCTGCATACTTCCTACAACAAGAATCGTGAAAGATTCGACTAGAATATAAGAGCTAAGAAGGGGTTGAATGATCAATCCCTTTTCTTTTGGCAATAATAAAAGCACCTTGCGGTGCTGATATTTTATTAACCTAATGTTGCAACTTCTTTAGCTAAACGAGCTTTCTGTCTGGAAACATAGTTTTTATGTTTTAAACGGCTTGTTGCAGCTTTATCCAGAAGAGAATTAGCGTGGTTGAATGCTTTAAGGGCAGCTTCTTTGTCACCAGCAGCTATAGCAGCACGAACTTTCTTCATGGCTGTCTTTAACTGAGATTTCTCGGCACTGTTTTTTAAATTTGCCTTGGCATTGGTTAATGCTCTCTTCTTTTGGGACTTGATATTTGCCATAGTTCCTCCTTACCTTTTTTCGCTATTTAATTATAGGCAAATCAACTGGAAAATGCAATAAATACTTGATAATATTAGTGTTATGAATACTAATAAACAGCGCATTGTTTTTATGGGTACACCGCAGTTTGCTGCTGATATTCTTGCAGGTCTTTTTGCGGATGGATATAACATTGTTGCTGTCGTTTCGCAGCCGGATAAGGAATTTGGCCGCAAGAAAGTTCTGAAACCTTCACAAGTCAAAATGAAGGCTTTGGAATTAGGTATTCCGGTCCTGACACCGCGCAAAGTCAGATACGAATATGAAGAGATCCTTGCTTATGAACCGGATCTGATCATCACTTCTGCCTATGGCCAGATAATTCCCAAAGAACTGCTGGAATATCCAAAATACAAGTGTATCAATACGCATGGTTCTCTGCTTCCTTTATACAGAGGCGGTGCACCTATTCAAAGAGCGATCATTAATGGTGATAAGCAGACTGGCATCACTATCATGTATATGAATGAGAAGATGGACGAAGGGGATGTCCTTTATCAGAAAGCCATCGATATCGATATTCACGATACCGCATCTGACATGTTTAATAAACTCAGCGTTTTGGCACTGTCGATGTTAAGAGAATTTCTGCCTGAGCTGTTTGCAGGCAAAGTCAATCCTGTTAAACAGGATAATGATAAGGCAAGCTATGCCTATAATCTTGAAAAGGAACTTGAACACATCGCTTTTAATGATGATGTCTTGAATGTCTATAATCATATCCGCGGTCTTTTAGATAATCCTGGCGCTTACGTAATGATCAAGGACAGGAAATATAAACTGGAAAAGGTCTTTTTCGAATATGCAGATGATGTGGATGCCTCAGTTTTTAAAGGCTTGGAGAAGGATTATCTGCGTTTAGATGCCTTGAATGGTTTTATCATGGTTTATATGATCAAACCGGAAGGCAAGAATTCTATGGACGCAAAATCATTTTATAACGGGGCGGGAAGGAACCTGGTCGGTGAAAAACTTGGATAAGGAAAGAATCAGAAATTTTTCTATCATCGCTCATATCGATCATGGCAAATCCACTTTGGCCGATCGCATTCTTGAACTGACGGAAACAGTTTCCAAAAGGGAGATGCAGGATCAGATTCTTGATTCTCTTGAGCTGGAAAGAGAAAGAGGCATCACGATCAAGCTTAATGTCGTTCAGCTCAAGTATCATGCCAAGGATGGCCAGGATTATATTTTTCATCTGATCGACACGCCGGGACATGTCGACTTTTCCTATGAAGTATCCCGTTCTCTGGCGGCCTGTGATGGTGCGATTCTGGTCGTTGATGCTTCGCAGGGCATCGAAGCTCAGACTCTGGCCAATACCTATCTTGCCTTGGATAATGATCTTGAGATTCTGCCGGTCATAAATAAAATAGATCTGCCTAGTGCCGATATCGAGCGGACCAAGAAAGAGATCGAGGATGTCATTGGCCTTGACTGTTCTTATGCGCCATGTATTTCCGCCAAGACCGGTCTCAACGTTGAAGATGTACTCGAAGGCATTGTCAGATATCTGCCTTCACCATCCGGGGATATCAATAAGCCTTTGAAGGCTTTAGTCTTTGATTCCTATTATGATTCCTATCGCGGAGTTGTGGTTTTTGTCTGTCTTAAAGATGGACAGGTCAAAGTCGGCGATCACATCCGTTTCATGCAGGCAGATACTGAATATGAAGTTACTGAAGTCGGAGTCAAGACACCAAATGAAATGAAGAAAAACATCTTGGTCGCAGGAGAAGTAGGTTATATCTGTGCTTCGATAAAGTCCATTCAGGATATCCATATCGGTGATACGATTACGTTAAAAGACAATCCTTGCGCCGAAGCCTTGCCGGGTTATCGCAAGATGAATCCGATGGTCTACTGCGGCATGTATCCGACTGACAACAACAAATACAATGACTTAAGAGATGCCTTGGAAAAACTTCAGCTCAATGATTCAAGTCTGACTTTTGAAGCTGAATCATCCAAAGCACTGGGTTTTGGCTTCCGTTTAGGTTTTTTAGGTCTGCTGCATATGGAAGTTGTTCAGGAAAGACTGGAAAGAGAATACAACCTGAATCTGATTGCGACTGCACCTTCTGTTATTTATAAAGTCACATTGACCGATGGTACAGTCAAATATATCGATAATCCATCTCTGATGCCTGATTCAAATATCATTGAATTTATAGAAGAACCGTATGTCCGGGCTTCGATCATGGTTCCAAATGAATATATCGGTCCGATCATGCAGCTGTCGCAGGATAAGCGCGGTATTTATAAGGATATGATCTATATTGATTCCAATCGCAATCAGCTCGTCTATGAGATGCCGCTTTCGGAAATCATTTTTGAGTATTTTGATAAACTGAAGTCTGTTTCCCGAGGATATGCTTCTTTGGATTATGAAATTATCGGCTATCGCAAATCCAATCTCGTCAAAATGGATATTCTGATCAATGGTGAAGTCATTGATGCCTTAAGCATCATTGTTCATCGTGATTTTGCCTATAGCCGCGGACAGGCGATCACTGTCAAGCTGAAAGAGATCCTGCCTAAGCAGCAGTTTGAAATTCCGATTCAGGCGGCCATCGGCAATAAGGTGTTAGCCAGAACCAACATCAAGTCTTTGCGCAAAGATGTTTTAGCCAAGTGCTATGGCGGTGATATCTCACGTAAGAAAAAGCTCTTAGAGAAACAGAAAGAGGGCAAGAAGCGCATGAAGGCAGTCGGCAGTGTGGAAATACCGCAGGAAGCTTTCATGGCTGTGCTGGCTTTGGATGACGACAAGAATTAAGCACCTTTACATCCATGTGCCTTTCTGCAAGGCTATCTGTTACTATTGTGACTTTGCCCGCCGGATATATGATGAAAAGCTGGCTGATAAGTGGCTAGAACGTCTGGAAAAAGAGATAAGTGACAGCTGTCATGAACAGTATGAAACGATCTATATCGGCGGCGGAACTCCTTCATGTCTAAGTCCTGAACAAAGTGAGAAACTTTTAAGTCTGATATATCCTTATGCATCAGAAGTAAAGGAATATACCATTGAAGCAAATCCTGAATCGCTTGATTCAGATAAGATCCTTTTATACAAACAATACGGAATAAACAGAATATCATTGGGTGTACAGTCCTGCTATGATGAGCTTTTGAAATCCTTGAATCGCAAACATGATTTCAAGACCGTAGAGGACAAGATATCATTATTGAGAAATCATGGCTTAGACAATATATCCGTCGATCTGATGTATTCCTTGCCTGGTCAGAATATGGATATCCTTAAAGATACACTTAACAGACTCATTAATCTTGATCTGCCGCATCTTTCTCTTTATTCTTTAACAATTGAAGAAAATTCCGTTTTTGGCAAAAAGGGCATAAAGGCTCTTGATGAAGATATGGAAGCCGATATGTATGAACTGATCGATGAGACATTAAGAGCACATGGCTATATTCATTATGAAGTATCCAATTATGCCAAAGCAGGCTATCAGTCAAAACATAATCTGGGATACTGGAATTATGATGACTTTTTAGGACTTTCAGCCGGAGCTTCCGGTAAAATCGGCAATAACCGTTATACCAACACCAGAGATCTGCAAAGATATATTAACAGTGATGATATCAGGGAAGAAGATCTATATCTGAGCAGGAAAGATCAGATGTTTGAAAACGTCATGATGTCTTTAAGAACGATCTATGGTCTTGATCTGCGTGATTTTGAAAAAAGATACGGTATTTCTATTCAGGAAACCTATCCAAGAGCTCTGAAAAACAGAAATTTAATGATTAGAAATGACAGACTGATCTGTACGAACCTTGAAATTCTTAACAGTGTTCTGCTGGATTTCATGGACTGATATAATCACTTTTTTATTCATTTTCACAATTTGTTCACATTAAGCGTTTACATTTCATTTTCAGCGATTTAAAATATTATTAGTGAAACATTGTCAGGCAGATAAGATCAGATAAAATATCAGATATTTTCAAGGGTTTTTTTGCTTTGGCATTGTTTTCAACTGAAGGGAGAAAAAATGAAAAAACTTTTAAAAAGCAGTCTCGTCTTCATACTGATCGCACTCATGCTTTGTACTGCAGGCTGTGCTAAATCTGGCGGTGATGAGGGCGGTACAGATCAGGGCGATGCTGCAACTTATGACATTACCG
>CADCOR010000272.1 GCA_902803055.1 uncultured Erysipelotrichaceae bacterium | reverse complement strand
TTATTCAAACAGATTGTCCGGATAGACGCCTTTATCCTTGAGTTCCTGGATCTTGGCGACGACTGTCGGTTTGTCTTCCTTGTAGGTCACGCCAAACCATGAATCTTCTGAGGTCAGGACCTTGACTTTCGCTGTTGCTTCCTTGACCATTACACCGACATGATTCGGCAGCAGTGCTTCATATTTGAGCGGATTGCTGGCGATGCCGTCAGGCAGTTCTTTGACAAAAATGGAATTCAGCTTGCCGATAACGCTAGGGGTAAAGCCCCAGAAGTTCATGGAAACCGGTGAACCCATTTCCATTTCCTTGTATTCGCCATTGTCTTCATAGACAACACCGTCATGAGTATCATTCCACTTGATGTTCATGATCTCTTTGATCGAGGTCAGATAGCCTTCTTCATCTTTCTGACAATAGCCTCTGGTAACTGTGCCGTTGTCGCTTAAGGTGTTTTCAACTTTATAGCCGACCATGCAATAGGTATCATCATTGATGCCGTTGTGGAAGAAGTCCATGATCTTTTCAAAGGCATTGCGGCCATAGAAGTCATCAGCATTGCAGACGACGAACGGATCATCTTTCAGAATATTGCGGCAGGAAAGCAGGGCATGAGTAGTGCCCCATGGCTTTACTCTTTCTTCCGGAACAGTTACACCTTCTGGCAGATCGTAGAGATCCTGATAGGCATATTCAACTTCGATAAACGGTCTGATCTTGCTGACAAGGGACTTTTCAAAGAGTTCTTCATGTTCCTTTTTGATGATCAGTATAACTTTCTTAAAACCGGTTTTAATGGCGTCATAAATAGTGAATTCAATAATCGGTTCATTGTGATTGCCTACGCCGTCGATCTGTTTCATACCACCATATCGTGAGCCCATTCCGGCAGCCAGAATAACCAGTGTCTCTTTCATTGTAGATCCTCCTAATACTGCAATTATTATATAATATATTTGTTGATGACAGGAGAGCAAAATAATATGGAAAAATACATCTTGGCTATTGATCAGGGTACGACCAGTACCAGAGCAATTCTTTTTGACAAGGATCAGAATGTCGTCAGGGTTGCTCAGAAAGAGATCACCAATTATTTCCCGCACCCCGGCTGGGTTGAGCAGGATGCCAACGAAATCTGGCTTTCGACACTGTCGGTTATCGGCCAGATATTTGATGGCGGACAGGTCACACCGCAGCAGGTCGTTTCGATCGGTATAACCAATCAGCGTGAAACGACGGTTGTCTGGGACAAGGAAAGCGGCTTGCCGATCTATCATGCGATCGTCTGGCAGTCCCGTCAGACATCTGATATCGTCAACAAATTCAAAGAACAGGGCTATGAACCGCTGATCAAAGAAAAGACCGGTCTGGTTCTCGACCCTTATTTCTCCGCTTCCAAGATCAAATGGATCATTGATAACGTCAAAGGTGCCAGAGAAAATGAGAATCTGATCTTCGGAACTATTGATACTTTCCTGTTGTGGAAGTTTACCTGCGGCCAGGTCCATGCGACAGATGTGACCAACGCCTCACGTACACTGTTATTCAATATTCATACCCTCAACTGGGATAAGGATCTGCTGGATCTGTTTGAAGTTCCGCAAAGAATGCTGCCGGAGATCAAAGATACTTCCGGCGTGTTTGGCTATATCGATCCGCGTCATTTCTTCAATCAGACCTGCCCGATCTCAAGTCTGGTCGGTGACCAGCAGGCTGCCTTGTATGGCGAATCATGTTTTGAGAAATCAAACGTCAAAAACACTTATGGAACAGGCGGCTTTATTCTGGTCAATACCGGTGATGAAGCTATCATCTCTAAATACGGATTGCTTTCAACTGTGGCCTGGAAGATCGGCAATGAAGTCAAATATGCCCTGGAAGGTTCGATTTTTGTTTCCGGTTCTTTGATCCAATGGCTCAGGGATGAGATGAAATTCTTTACCAGTGCCAGTGAGTCAGAACAGCTGGCTGGCCAGGTCCTGGATTCTGGCGGTGTCATCGTGGTACCGGCCTTTACCGGTCTGGGTGCACCATACTGGAATGACTCCTGCAAAGGTGCGATCTATGGTCTGACCAGAGGCACAAGCCGGGCTCATATCGCCAGAGCCAGTATAGAAGCAATGGCTTATCAGTCCAAAGATCTGATTAAAGTCATGGAAGCAGATCTGCAGGAAAAGATCCCTTATATCAAGGTAGATGGCGGAGCCAGTGTCAATAAACTGCTGGTTCAGTTCCAGTCTGATATTCTCGAGATCCCGGTCATTCGCCCGGTTTTGGCGGAAACTACGGCTTTAGGTGCAGCCAGACTGGCCGGTTTAGCTGTAGGTTTTTATAAGAAAGAAGACTTTAAGGATGAGAAGAGCGAGCGTTATGAGCCTTCAATGAATCCTGAAGAGGTCGAAAGATTATACAAACGCTGGCAGAAAGCCGTAGAAGCGACACTGCTGTTCTGAAATTATGAAAGTACTGATAATAAACGGCAGCCCTCATCCAAAGGGCAGTACCTATACCGCACTTCATGAAGTTGAAAAGATCCTGCATGAAGAAGGGATCGAAACAAAGTGGGTGAATGTTTCACCTGTTACGTCATCCTGCCTTGATTGCGATTACTGCGGAAAAAACGATGGCTGTGTGCGCAAAGACCAGGTTAATGAGACTTATCCTTTACTGGATGAAAGTGACGGACTGCTTATCGGTTCACCGGTATATTATGCCGGCATGAATGGAGCTCTCAAATCCTTTCTTGACCGTCTGTTCATCTCCTATCCAAACAGGAAAACTCTGAATCTTAAGGCTGCGGCCTCACTTTCCTGTTCGCGCAGAGCAGGCAATCTGACAACCAATGATGCGATCAACAAGTTCTTCTCGATTTCAGGCATGACCATTATCACTTCCACTTACTGGAATGATCCTCATGGCAATTATCCTGAAGAAGTCATCACTGATGAAGAGGGCCTGCAGACTTTGCGAAATCTTGGCCGCAATATGGCCTATTATCTGAAGATGCGGGAAGCAGCCAAAGAAAAAGGCCTTCCTGAACCTGTGATCGAGAAAGGCCATCATACAAACTTCGTACGTTAGTCATTAACGATCTGAGCAATCAGATCGTTAATTGTTTAAAGGTCTTCACGAGATCATCATGGATGACGATATCGCATTGTGAATCATAGGATGTCGCATCTCTGTTTACGATGGCCAGCGTGTCACCGCGGAAATAGCGGATGAAACTGGCGGCAGGGTAGACGACTAAAGAAGTACCGCATACAACTAACAGATCACAGCTGGCGATCGCACTGATCGCATCGCTTATCGTCTGTTCATCCAGTCCTTCTTCATAGAGTACGACATCGGGCTTGATGATGCTGCCGCATTTATCGCAGCAGGGGATCCCGTCTGACTTGATGATGTAGTCAAGATCAAAGAACTTGTGGCAGCGTGTGCAATAGTTGCGCAGGATCGAACCGTGCAGTTCATAGACTTTCTTTGAACCGGCGGCCTGATGAAGTCCATCGATGTTCTGCGTCACAACACTGACATCTTTTTTATCCTGCAGTCTGGCAATAAACTCATGGGCATAATTCGGCTTGGCTTCAGGATAGAGCATCTTTTCTTTGTAGAACTCATAGAACAGTTCAGGGTCATTTTCAAAGAAGGTGTGTGAAAGCATCTCTTCAGCCCGATAGACATTCTTGTACAGACCGGTCGCAGAGCGGAAATCGGGGATACCGGAAGCGGTTGACATACCGGCTCCGGAAAAGAAAACGATTCTGTTGGCCTTATCAATGGCATTTTGTAATTGTTTGATCATATGCCTTTATTTTACACCTTCAAGGTGCTATTATTCAGCTATAGAAACATCAGGGCGAAGTGAAATTCTTCGATCGGCGGTATACCCCGCGAGCTTAAGCAGAACTTGTGCGATTCAAGTGGCGACTGTACAGTCAGGATGAGAGAGGTTTTTTTATTTTGAAAAATTATTTGACAATCAAGAATATCAGTATCATTGCGATACTGGGAGCGCTGGGTGCAGTGCTCATGCTGTTTGATTTTCCGATTGCGATTGCTCCGAGCTTCTACAAGCTGGATTTAGGCGATCTGCCTTGTCTGATCGGTGCTTTTGCCTTGGGACCTGTAGGTGCTTTCCTCATTCAGGTCATCAAGATCGTGGTCAAACTGCTGATGAAACCGACGAGTTCGGCTTTTGTCGGTGAGTTTGCGGCATTTATCAGCTCCTGTTCCTATTGCGTGACAGCCGCTTTGATTTATCAGCGCAACAAGACCCGCAAGAACGCTGTGATCGCTTTAGCAGTCGCTTCAGCAGCCATGGCTCTTGTCTCCTGCCTGGCGAATTATTTCATCATTATTCCGGCCTATGTGCAGCTTTATAAAATGCCGCTTGAAGCCATCATTTCAATGGGCAACGCGATCTTCCCGGTCGTTAAAGATAAACTCAGTTTTGTTTTGTGCTGTGTATTGCCATTCAACCTGATCAAGGCTTTGATCGTTGATGTATTGACTTTTGTTTTATACAAACATGTCTCGCCTTTGCTGAAACAGTAAGGTGCAAAAACGCAGAATTGATGCTGTTTCTGCAGTTTTTGATAACTTTATTATCTGTTTTACTTTAAATATATATATGTTATAATTTACAGGTAAAAATGGAGGTTTTTATATGCCTAGATTGACAAGAACACAGAAGTTTGCAGGGCTCAGAGACTCTCTTGCGAATGACAGAGAACCTTCTTTATCAACAAAAGACCTTAGTGATTACGAAAACAGGTTATCAAATATATCCGACCAGTTATCAAACAGTGAAACTACAGATAAGGCTCCTAAGACGATAAAAGAAGAAACAGATCCGAAATATGTTTGGACAAGTTTTAAAGAACCGCAGAGCAATCCGGTTGACGAACTTGTAGATACAATCAGAACTCAGGAATTTGAAAACAGAATCACACAGCCAAGTGCGTTCAACAACATTCAGGAATTCCCGCAGCAGGGTATCGATCCGCTGGTAGAGGAATTCAAACCTGGTGAGGATCTCAGCAGTTCATCTTCCACTGCAGAACCGATGATCAAGACCAAACCGGTTCCTGATATCGATTTTTTGATCGATGATATTCTTAACAACAGTTCAGATAACACTGCTGCTCAGACAAACAGCAATGTCAGCTATACGCAGCAGAATCAGCCAGCTGCTGTCCAGAACAATCAGGTGGACAGCTCTGAGCCGATTGAAGCTCCATATGCTGAAACAGAAGAGATCGTCGATGATTCTGAAGAAAGAGAACTTGTTGAGGAAGTAAGTGATAATCACGCCGCTGATCACGATGAGATATTCAATGAATTCTTCAGTGACACTTTCTCCGAGGTCAGTCAGTATAACAAAGAAAATGGCGAAAAGACCATTACTGATCTTACCGGCAATATGGTCGATGAAATCAGACATCATGTCGAACCGGAATTCGCAAGACCGGCTGTACAGCAGACAGTGGTTGAAGAAGCGGTAATTGAAGAACCTGTGTTTGAAGAAACAGCAGCTGAACAGCCGCAGACTGTTGAAACCGTTGAAGAAGAACCGGTTATTGAAAACTACTACAATGATGTCAGTGATGATGAGTTCTCCAATACTGTTTCTATGGAGATCACCAAGATCATGGATGAGATCTCATCCATCGATACAGCTAAAAAGGAAGAACCGGCTTATGTCTATAACGAACCTGCTCCAGCAGCTGTAGAAAGACCAAGACCGGCCAGAAGAGCTGAAAAGACCGAAGAACATCCGGTACTGGCCAAGAGACAGGAAGAAGTCAAAGAAGAAGAGGAAGAGGTTGTCGAGATCAAGAATCTGAAGGAACTCGAAGCTGAACCAGCCATGAAACAGACTGGCACTATCTCTAATACGATTCCTTTTGTTGTCGCAACTGAAGAAGAAGATGTCATCGATGACGATGATGAAGATGAAGGATCAAATACCATCCTGAATATCATTCTGGTCGTATTGATCATCGTACTGGTCGCTGTTTTAGGCCTGATCATCTTCTACATCCTTAAGACTAAAGGTATTATCTGATGAAGTTTAATATTGCTATAGATGGACCTAGTGCTGCAGGCAAATCGACAATTGCCGATCTGCTGGCAGCGAAACTGGGATACAATCACCTTGATACCGGCGCAATGTATCGCGCTGTAGCTTATCAGTCATTGAAAAAAGGCATTCCGACTGATGATGAAAAAGCTATCGTAGCGATGATTGAAGCCATGGATCTGCAGATGACGATCGATGGCAAAGTCATTCTGGATGGCGAAGATATTTCGGATCAGATCAGAACTGAAGAAATATCGATGCGTGCTTCTGATGTTTCCAAACTGGGTGGCTGCCGTAAAGCCTTAGTTGCCATGCAGCAGAAGATCTGTGCTGAAGGCGGTTATATTCTTGATGGCAGAGATATCGGAACTGTTGTCCTCAAGGACGCACCGGTAAAGATCTATATGGTCGCTTCTGCCGAAGCAAGAGCACACAGAAGAGTGCTGCAGAATCAGGAAAATGGACTTGAAGCAGATTATGACAAGATCCTGGAAGATATCAAAGCCAGAGATTATCAGGATATGCATCGTGAAGTATCACCGCTTACCAAAGCTGAAGATGCCGTTGAGATCGATACCTCAGATATGAGTATCGATGAAGTGGTAGACTGGGCATTAAAGCTGATCGCTGAAAAGACCGGAGAATAGAAATGATAGATGGAACTGTCGCAATCGTTGGTAGACCCAATGTCGGTAAGTCGACAGTTTTTAATCGCATTCTGGAACAGCGTCTGTCGATCGTTGAGGATACGCCTGGCGTTACCAGGGACAGGATTTATGGTGAATGTCAGTGGCTGTCCAAGACCTATCGGCTGATCGATACCGGCGGTATTCAGATCGAAGATGTACCGTTTCAGAAAGAGATCAACGCTCAGGTCGAGATCGCTATCGAAGAGGCTGATGTCATAATCTTTCTGGTCGATGGCCGGAGCGGACTCAGCAGTGATGATGAATACATTGCCCGTTTACTGCAGAAATCCAAAAAGCCAGTGATCCTGGCGGTAAATAAAATCGATGATGTATCGATGCTAAATAATATCTATGAGTATTATGCTTTAGGCGTAGGTGATCCGATCGCTGTTTCAGGTGTCCATGGAATCGGTATCGGCGATCTTCTTGACCGAGTCGTAGAACTGATGCCGGAGAAGTCTGTTGAACAGTATGAAGGCATGATCAGATTTGCGATCATCGGCAGACCTAATGTCGGCAAATCTTCTCTGACTAATGCTTTTCTCAAACAGGACAGAGTAATCGTATCTGATATCGAAGGCACTACCAGAGATGCGATCGATACAGTATTCACTTATAATGACCAGAATTATGTCGTCATTGATACAGCCGGCATCCGCAAAAGAGGCAAGATCTATGAGTCGGTTGAGAAATACGCCGTACTCAGGGCAAAAAGTGCGATAGAAAGAAGCGATCTGGCTTTAGTTCTGCTTGATGGCTCGACTGGTATTATTGATCAGGATAAGCATGTTGCCGGTCTGGCTCATGAGGCCAATAAAGGCGTTATTATCGTCTATAATAAATGGGATCTTGTCGATAAGGACGATAAAACGATGGTCAATATCACCAAGGAGATTCGCAAACAGTTTGTCTACCTTGATTATGCACCGATTGCCTTTGTCTCGGCTAAAGAAAGCAAGCGTATCGATACGCTGCTGCCTCTCATTGATCTGGTCTATGAAAACCTCAACAAGCGTATCAAGACAAATGTCTTGAATGAAGTGATCCTTGATGCGCAGATGGCTAATCCTGCAAAACCGCATAATGGCAAGAAACTGAAGATCTACTATGCATCACAGGTATCGAGTGCACCATGTACGATCGTATTGTTTGTCAACGATCCGGAGCTGATGCATTTCTCTTATGAGCGCTATATTGAAAATAAACTCAGAGAAGCATTCGGTTTTGAAGGTGTACCGATCCAGATCATCTGTCGGAAGCGGTCTGAATAGAGTGATCATAATTTCGTTAATTATACTTAAGGAGTTCTGCGTTTGCAGAACTTTTTATTTGCGGTAGATGTTTTTTATTGGAGAAACACTGATCGTCTGTTTGATCAGATAGGGGGGGAATTATCGACAGATGGGATCATTTGATTCTCTGACAATAATTGAGAAAATGCTGTTAGTTAAACAAACAGTCTTTATATGATTAATTTGATTACGATTGTCACTTAACTGCAATGAAGTTTCATGAAAAGTTTGAGATATATTTTTTTTTGGAGGTTTATTTTTATGGAAAAGAATGTCTGTGTTATTACTGGCGGCGGCAGCGGAATGGGACTTGAAGCGGCTAAATAAATGCCGAAAGACAAGATCATCGTCATTGCTGGCCGGACAGTTAAAAAACTGGAAAAAAAGCTGTTGAGGAACTTAAAAGTCTGGGATTTGATGCATATGCTCATGCGGTAGATACTGGTAAAAGGGAAAGCGTTAAGCAACTGGCGGAATTTGCATCGTCATTAGGAGAAATAAAGAACGTCATTAATGCTGCCGGAATGTCTCCGGCTCAGACTGATGGAGAAACACTGCTGCGTATTAATGCCTTAGGAACCGTTTATGTAAATCAGGAGTTTTCCAGGCTGATGAATCCGGGAAGTGTTATCGTTGATGTTTCTTCAAATTCAGCATATTCACTTCCTTCGTTCATAATTCCAAAGAGAGCTTAGCTTATCCTTTAGCCGAAAGTGATGAAAATGCTTTTATGAAGAAGATTTTGAAACGTGCCAATATCGCTAGAGGCGACTATCAAAGAGCTGGCTTTGCCTATGCGATGTCCAAGAATTTTGTCTGCTGGTATGCGGCCAAGTGTGCCTTTGAATATGGCAAAAAGGGCATACGTGTCGTATCTCTTTCGCCTGGTCTGATCGCAACCGATATGGGCAATGCTGAAAAAGAAAACGGCGCTTATCTGATTGACTTTGTTGCAGAAGAAAAGAATGGGCAAACCGGAAGAACTCGGCTATGCCTTAGCTACTGTAGCTGATGAAAGAAACGGCTATCTGGCAGGTGTTGATGTGCTTTGTGATGACGGCAGTACAAACGGTCAGAAGGAATTCAAAAGGAAAAGATAAAAAGAATTCATTAGAAATTGAGCAGATTAAAAGGACATTTTGCATGTCCTTTTGTTGTACTTGTTTATCCTGCCGCAAGCGCGATACACGATTGCGAAGACGAGGCAGATGTGGATACGCATACCGTAACTCTTGATCCGCCGATCTCTTCTGAGAAAGCAGTTTCTTCGGTTGCGTTGGTGATGACTTCACCCGTATCAGAAGTGATCGTGTAGAAGTACGGTGGTAACGCACCTCCGGAATAGATCGCTGTCCAGTGCGGGAACCAGATCGGTCCAGCCGCATAAGTCGTTTCACCATAGACGTTACTGCTTGATAAGTCACAGGAAGGTCCGGTACAGAAGCCGCTTTCACCAGCTCCGGTTCCGAATGTTACCCAGACCGTACCGCCATCATAGGCACCATTGAGGTTGGCGATTCCGCCATCGATATATTTCTTGTTCTCTTTTGCAGCTTCCAGAGCTTCATTAACAGAGACAAGCGGATGATCGGATAAAGACTTCTTGGCAATATAGCCATCCACTGATGGATAGCCGCCTGTCGGTTCAGCGTAAGGGTAAGCACCCTTGACATGAGTAAATTCTGTTACACTGTCCGGCATCTGTAATGGCACATATGGATCATAAGTGCCGGAATGATGGGTTTCCAGTTCCTGCAGGATCTTGGTGACGATCTTGGATTTGGTGTTGTCCTGATATTCAGAAGTTGTGAAGTAAGCACCTCTTTCCAGTTTGTCATAGCCTGTCCAGCAGGAGATCGTATACTTATTAGTCTGCATGACCAGCCAGCTGTCTTTGGTTGCACCCTCTGGAATGCCAAATTCCAGTCCGGAATCACCCCAGTCGGTTGTACCGGTCTTGCCATAGAGCGGATAATCACAGTATCTCTTGCAATACCACATCAGTGAAGAGAAATTGCCGGTCATGTTGTATTCTTCAAGATAGGCAACCATCCAGGCTGTGGCATCAGAGATGATCTGCTTGCCTTTGGTATCGGCTACAAAATTGTCTCTGTTTCCGTTATAGACGATATAGTTTACGGTATGAGGTCTGATGTAATGACCGCCATTCATGAACATCGCATGGGCACCGGCTAGCTGCAATGGGGTAACCAGACAGCGGTTACCGCCGATCGCAAACTGCAGGTCGAAGTCGGCATAATCAAACTTGAAGCCGATCGAGTTCATATAATCAACAACGAAATCTTCACTCTTTTCCTGTACGACAGCAGCCAGAGCCTGAACAGCAGGGGTGTTCTGTGAACGGCCCAATGCTTCCGTCATCAGCATATCGCCATGGTAGGTGTGATCGTAATTGGAGATCAGGACATTGCCATCATAGAGGTAGTATGGCTGATCAGTGAAGGTATGCGAGGTTGCATAGCCTAAGACATCGATACACAGTGCATAGTCGATGACTGGTTTGATCGAGGAGCCTGGGTTGAGGTAAGCAGAGGTTGCTCTGTTGAACTGACGGGCGCTTTCGGTCTCACCGCGGCCGCCGCCAAGTGCTTCAATCGAACCATTCTGGTTATCCATTACAACGATCGCACTCTGACAGAGTTCATTCGGGAATTCCACTCCGACATATTCAGCTTCATTCTGCATGTCGTAGATGTATTCCTGCATGTAAGGATTCATGTTTGTATATATTTCCATACCGACACGATATGGACTTTCACCGGTCGTTTCTTCAACTTCGTCGATGACGGCGTCGATATAGGACTGATATTTTTCATTTGTTTCCGTAAAGCTGACATCGATTCCAACCAGCTGATCTTCAAGTCTGACGGATTTGGCGAGCTTGGATTCCTCTTCCGAGATATAGCCGTGGTCAACCATCAGATTGAGCACTTCATTTCTTCTCTCGGTTCCGTTTTCCAGATAATTGATATCCGGATCGAGATAACTGTTATCGTATTTCAGATTATCGTTATACGGGTTGTAGGAGTTAGGAGAGTTGATCAGTCCGGCCAGGAAGGCACATTCGCTCAGAGTCAGATTCTTCGCATCTTTGCCGAAGTAGTATTGGGCTGCTTTCTGGACACCACGGATATTATTGCCGTAATTGACTTTATTTATATACATGGCAATGATCTGCTGCTTGGTAACAGATGTTCTGTTTTCCAGTTCCAGTGCCAGGACGATTTCCTGCATCTTACGTTTAATACCTGACATACCTTCTCTGGCAGCGATGGTTGATTCATCATCCGCATCGATAGAGAAGTAGGTATTCTTGATCAGCTGCATCGTGATCGTCGAACCGCCTTGGGAGAAATCGCGGGTCCTGACGTTTTCCAGCGCTGCTTTAGTGAAACGCGGGATATCGAAGCCCGGATGTTCAAAGAAACGGGAGTCTTCGATTGCCAGGAAGGCGTCAATCAGTGCATTAGGCATCTGATCGTAATCGATATTTTCTCTTAAATACATGCCCAGTTCCATGATCTTGTTGCCTTCACTGTCATAGATCGTCGAGGAATCCGGAGCGATCAGGTCTTCAACAACCAGTGTCGGCTTGTCTTCACACAGCTTGGCCGCAAACATGAAAGCAGCAATGGCGCCGAGGAAAGCGATAAACAGGAAAATGCACATCAATATTGCCATGATGAAAGTAAAGGTTTTTGCCTTTGGTCTTTCGGCTTTTTCTCTGTTTTTCTTGCGCTCAGCTCTCTTTGCTTTAGCTGTTTCAACTTTTTCGCTGACAAATTCCTGAGCTTTTTCTTTTTCGCTCAATATCACAGCAGCTGCAGCTTCTTTTTTCTGCTGTTTTTCTTCTTTGACTTTTTCGGTCTTTTCTTTTTTTATCTGAGCTTTTTCCGCTCTATTGCGCTCGGCTTTCTCTTTAGCGGCACTGAGTTTGGCTTTGAAAGAATCGACAAAACTTTCTTTCTTGGGGGTTTCAGCTTTGATATCACCAGAAAAACCGGCGGCCTGATCAAAGACATTGCCTTCGGTTTTGGTATAAACAAAAGTATTTTCTATTGCTGAGGAGTGATTTTCTGTTTTATTATCTGTTTTTCCCAGATCAAAGCTGTTCTCTTTTTCGTTTGAAACCGTTTTATCAGCTGTTTCAGTCTTTAATTCTCCTGATAATCCAGTAGCTTTTTCAAAAACATTAATTTCCGTTTTATTTTCAGTCTTTCCCGGGTTTAAGAAATTGTCTTTTATATCAAGGATGTCTTTTTCAGCTGCTTCGGTTTTGTTTTCAGTGGAATTAGCTGCCGCCAGATCAAAGACATTTCCTTCTTTTTTACTCTCAGGTATTTCTAAGTCAAAAGTATTATCTTTTTCGTTCAGATTATCTTTCTTTGGGGTTTCAGTTTTGATATTGCCGGAATAACCTGCTGCCAGATCAAAGACGTTTGTTTCAGGCTTGGCAAAAGACGAAGAATTATCTTTTGATATAGACTGATCTTCCTTTTTGTTTTCGGTCTTTTCCGGGTTTAAGCCGTTTTCTTTTTCATTTTCCATACGTCTTAATATTATACTATATTATAAGGATAAATGATAATATTAAGGCATGATTATTGCTTAATCGTAAGCTGAATCTTTTAGAAAGTTGACTGTAAAGATATGAAACTGATAAGTTGGAACGTTAATGGCTTAAGAGCCCTCATGGCAAAAGGGAACCTGGTCCCTTTTATGAATGCTGAAGATCCTGACATCATGGCCTTTCAGGAGACGAAGATGCAGGAAAACCAGTTTGATTTCAATTTTGACGGCTATTTCCGTTATATGAATTCAGCGGAAAGAAAAGGCTATTCTGGAACGATGGTTCTAAGCAAGATCAAGCCTTTAAGCGTCAGCTATGATATCAAAGGTGAAGATCATCCCAAGGAAGGAAGAGTCATAACTCTGGAGTATGAAGACTTTTACTTTGTCTGTGCCTATGTGCCGAATTCAAAGGATGGGCTGCTGCGTTTGGACTATCGGATGAAGTGGGAAGATGATCTCAGAAAGCATCTTGTAAAACTTGATAAGAAAAAACCGGTCATCTATACCGGTGATCTCAATGTTGCCCATAATGAAATCGATCTGAAGAATCCGAATGAAAATCATTTCTCCGCCGGTTTTTCAGATGAAGAAAGAGGCAAGTTCACAGCTTTGCTGGCAAGCGGCTTCAAGGACAGCTTCCGTGAACTGTATCCGGAAAAAGTACAGTATTCATGGTGGTCATATCGGGCCAGAGCCAGAGAGAGGAACGCCGGCTGGCGCATCGACTATTTTGTTGTTTCCGATCGTCTGATGAGCGAGGTCAAGGATTCGATTATATATGATGATGTATTCGGCAGTGATCACTGTCCGGTAGGACTGATAATCTAGAAGGGATGAATAAAATGGAAATCAGAACATTTATTGAAGAAAATCTTGAAAACATGAAGAAGGATCTGGCGGCTTTAGTGGCCTGTCCATCAGTTTATTCAAACGATATGAAGCCTTTCGGCTCAGCCAATCACGATGTACTCGACAGAGCCCTGGCACAGATGGAAGAAAAGGGTCTGAAAACAGAAAACCTTGATTATTACTGCGGCTATGGTGAGACCGGACAGGGTGATAAGCTGATCGGTATTTTAGCACATCTCGATGTCGTACCGGCTGGTGATGGCTGGGATGGCGATCCTTTTGTCATGTCTGAAAAAGATGGTTTCCTTTTTGGACGAGGTGTTTCCGATGACAAGGGGGCAGCTGTCGCTTCAATGTATGCCCTCAAATATCTGATCGCTGAGAACTATCCTTTCAGAAAAAGAGTCAGACTGATCTTAGGCTGCAACGAAGAGACTGGTTCAGCCTGTATTGCTCATTACGTGGAAAAGAAGGGTCATGTCGATTACGGTTTCACTCCGGATGGCGGTTTCCCTGGCATCTATGCTGAAAAGGGCATGGTTGGCGCAATGATCGTTGCCCGCAATTCCAAGATCATAGCTATTAAAGGCGGAGACGTCTCCAACGCGGTATGCAAGAGGATCGAAGCTGCGGTTCCAAAAGGATCATTCGATGTTGAGAAATTCAAGAATTATGAGATGAGCCATAATATCACTTTTGAAATAAGTGAAGATGGTGACAATACCGTTCTGGTCGTTCATGGCAAAGCCGCTCATGCCAGTACGCCTGATGAAGGGATCAATGCTTTCCATTATCTGATGGAAGGCCTCTATGCAGCAGATTTCAACGATTCTTTCACTGACTGGTTCCATGAACATTTCGCACTTACGCTGCATGGTGAACTTCTTGGTTTTGAAAAACTGAAAGATGAGATCTCTGATACTTCGATCAATCTTGGTGTTATTTCCGGCAACGAAGAGGAGATTCATGTGACGCTCGATATGCGCTTTCCAGTCAGAACCAATGCCACTGAAGTATGCAAGCTGCTTGAAGTAAATGATGAAAACAACAGGATCGTGATCGGTCATACCGTTGAACCGCTGTTCTTTGATCAGAAGACACCGTTTATTCAGGCTCTCAAGAAAGCCTATGTCGACTTGACTGGTGATGATTCACCTATGGAAGCGATCGGCGGGGGCACTTATGCCAAAGCGATCCATAACTGTATCGCCTGGGGCAGTGAATTTCCTGGTGAAAGCAACAACATCCACGGGGCTAATGAACGTCTGAATATCGAGAATTGGATAAGACAGGTTGAACTGTATGTTCAGGCGATCAGAAATCTCAATGAAATAAAAGATTAAGCGTCTTTTGAACCGTTGTAAAACGGTTTTTTTATGGAATTAAGTCTTAACAATATGTAATAATTTAAGTGTATGAAAAACACAAAACTGGCTCTGATCTATGACTTTGATAAGACGCTTTCACCTAAAGATATGCAGGAGTTTCATTATATCCGTTCTTTAGGATATGATAATCCGGCTGATTTCTGGAATGAATGCGGAGAGTTCTCGACCAAGCATAACTGCGACGGAATTCTTTCCTATATGTATCTGATGGCGATGAAAAATCCTGATCTGACCAGAAAACAGCTTCTGGCGGAAGGCAAATATGTTGAACTTTATAAAGGGGTAAAGACCTGGTTCAAACGCATCAACGACTATGGCAAAGCACACCACGTCAATGTGGAACACTATATCATTTCTTCGGGTCTGACCGATATCATCAAGGGCACACCGATTGCAAAAGAATTTAAAAAGATCTATGCCTGCACTTATGCCTATGATGAAAACGGCAGGATCCTATGGCCTTCAAGAGTCGTCAATTATACGATGAAGACTCAGTATCTGTTCCGCATAAACAAGGGTGTTTTTTTAGAGACCAATGATGAAGATCTCAATTCATCGACACCGGAAAAATATGTTCCGTTAGAGAATATGGTTTATTTCGGTGACGGAAGCACCGATGTGCCGAGCATGAAAGTCGTTCAGCAAAATGGCGGTATCACGATCGCAGTTTTCGGTGATGACAGCAAACGGGAAAAAGCTGAAAAGCTTTATATCGATAAAAGAGCGACTTTTGCGGTCAAGGCTGACTATTCAAAGGGAAGCAGAATCGAAAAGATCGTGGAAGGGATCGTTGATTCATTAGAAGCCAGAAGCAGATTGGAAGAATACCGATAGATGGTAAATTATACAGCAGAAGATTTTGTGATCGAGTCTTTTGGCAGCACATATTATCCTGATCATACCGTTTTCAGGGTCTTTGCGCCGTATTATGACAAACTCGATCTGTTAATGAATAATAACCGTTATCCTTTGTTCAAAAAGGGTTTTTGTTTTGAAAACACCGTTTATGGCAATTGCGAATTTGCACGATATCATTTTGAAGGGGAGGGTTTTTCTTTCAAGGATCCTTTTGCCTATGCTTCAGATGAGTACGGTTCGATCGTTCTTGATCCCGCAAAGTTCAATAAAGAAAAGATAATTCCTAAGACAGTGTCTAAAGCCAAGATCATCTATGAATGTTCGATCAGGGATTTTTCAGCTGATCCTTCCTATCCGGGAAAATATAAAAAGACTTTCAGGGCCTTAAGCGAAAGCGGCTTGAAAAAAGATGGTGAGCCTCTGGGTCTTGATTATCTCGAGTATCTGGGCATCACGCATCTGCAGCTGATGCCGATCATGGATTATGACAATGACAAGACTGATTACAACTGGGGCTATAATCCGATCGCCTATAATCACGTCAAAAAGGATTATCTCTATGAGCAGGATGATCCGTATGCATTTGTCAACGAACTGCGCGAAGTGATCAATGTTCTGCACAAGCGCAATATCAGAGTTACTTTTGATGTGGTCTTCAATCACGTCTATGACCGTAAAAAGAATGATCTGGGCAAGATGCTCAAGGGTCATCTTTATCGTTATAAGGAAGATGGCACTTTAGCTAATGGCACTTTAGTCGGCAATGAAGTCAAGAGTGAGGATCCATTTATCAGAGCTTATATCGTCGAGATGGTCAAACGCTATCTGCACTTATTTGATGTCGATGGCATCCGCATGGATCTGATGGGCATTTCCGATATTGAGACGGTCAATCTGATCATGAAGACTTTGCGGAAGGAAAAAGCTGATTTCCAGGTATATGGTGAAGGCTGGAACATGGGCGATGTATTGCCGGAAAAAGACAGAGCTTCAATACTAAATGCGGATCGGATGCCTGATGTCATGATGTTCAATGACTTTTTCCGTGAAACGATCATTCACTATATCTCCGGCAACAATACTATCGTCAACAATGTCAAGAATGCACTGGCTGCTGATCCGTCATATCTGGATATGCATCATACACTCAATTATGTTGAATGTCACGATAACTATACGATGTATGATCGCATGATGCTGTATAAGTCGGATGAAGAAAAGTGGCTCTCGTTATTAAGGTGCAAGCTGGCTTTATCGCTGATTCTGATCGCCCGAGGTGCTTCCTTTATTCATGCGGGTGAAGAGTTTCTGCGCACCAAGTACGGTTTGCGGGACTCCTATAATGCTTCCGATGAGATAAACGCTTTAGACTGGAATCTCAGGACCAGACACAAAGAACTCTGCAGCTATCTCAAAGATCTCATCAGGATCAGAAAAGAAAACAGCGATTTTGATGATGAAGATGCTGCTGTTGATTTTTCCGAATACTATGAATGTCTGATCTATAATATCGGCAATCTCAAGATCATCATCAACCCGAGTACTAATGATTACATCTATGATGACGAGACAGAATACGATGTACTTCTGTCTGATCGGGGTGCTATCGAATATCGCAGCAAAATCATCACAATCAGTGCACTTTCCATAGTGATATGTAAAGTTTAATGTTGTATAATGAGCTTAGTTAAGTATTATAAGGGGTACTAATTATCATGAAAAAGAACAATATGGTAGCAATGATACTTGCTGGAGGTAGAGGTTCTCGTCTTTTTGATTTGACCAAAAAGGTCGCCAAACCGGCGGTGCACTTCGGCGGCAAGTATCGCATCATCGATTTTGCCTTGTCGAACTGTGCCAATTCGCACATCTCCACGGTTGGTGTCCTTGTTCAGTATGAATCGATTCTGTTGAGCTCATACTCCGCAAGAAGTTCAACCTGGGGACTTGATTCCAAAGGCGGCGGTGTCTATGTCCTTTCACCGCGTGAAAAAGATGAAACAGGTCTCGGTCTTTACTCCGGTACAGCTGATGCGATCTATCAGAACCTGGACTTCCTCGATCAGGAAGAAGCAGACTATGTACTGATTCTTTCCGGTGACCACATCTACAAGATGGACTACGAAAAGATGCTTCAGACTCACATTGAATCACAGGCTGAAGCCACTATTGCGGTAATCGAAGTTCCAAAGAAGGAAGCTTCCCGTTTCGGTATCATGAATACCGACAAGAACGACCGCATCATCGAGTTTGAAGAGAAACCAAAAGAGCCTAAATCAAATCTGGCTTCTATGGGCGTCTACATCTTCTCTTACAAGAATTTCCGCAAATATCTGAAAGATGATGCAAAGGATGCACAGTCAGCTCATGACTTCGGCAAGAATATTATCCCGGCTTATCTGCGTGACAACCTCAAACTTCAGGCTTACAGATTCAAGGGTTACTGGAAGGATGTCGGTACGATCGATTCTTTATGGGAAGCCAATATGGATCTGCTCAAGGACAACAGCGGTCTTGATCTGTTTGATCCGGATTGGAAGATCTATACAGATGATGCTTCCGCCACTCCGCAGTGCATCGGTTCCAAAGCTGTCATCAATTCCGCTTTCATCACTCAGGGTGCGATCGTCAATGGTGAAGTTGACCGCTCTGTTATCTTCTCAGGTGCTGACATTCAGGAAGGTGCCAAGGTTGAAGAATCTGTCATCATGAATAATGTCGTTGTCGGCAAAGGTGCAAAGCTGATCAGATGTCTGGTTGCTGATGATGTAAAGATTCCGGAAAATATGAAACTCGGTGATCCGAAATCAAAGGAGATCCTGCTTGTTTCCAAAGCATTAATTAATAAAAAGGTAGGCGACGATCATGAATAAAGTTTTAGGTATTCTTAATTTTGAACCGTCTTATGTCCATGTCAGAGGACTTGAAGATTTCCGTCCTATTTCCGCAACTTCGATTTTAGGCAGATATCGTGTCATCGATTTCATGCTTTCTAATTTCACCAACTCTGGTGTTGAAAGCATTAAAGTTTTCATCAAGAACCGTCCGCGTTCAACGGTAGAACACATCTCCCGTACCAGTTACAACCTGAACTCAAAAAGAGGCAAGATTCAGCTGCTGCATGGCGATGTTGATTTCTCCAACAACGATCTTTTCAATGTCGATGTTCAGGCCTTCAAGACCTATATGGAATTCGTTGAAGTTGAAAATCCTTCGTATGTCGTGATCGCTCCGTCGCACTTCATTTTCAAACAGGATTTCAATGAACTGCTTGATTACCACATCAAGTCAAAGAACGATATCACTGTCCTCTATCAGAAGGTCAATAACGCTGATAAACAGTATCTGATGGGTGATCTGCTGACGATTGATTCACATAAGCGCATCATCGACATCACGAAGAATCGCGGCAAGACCAAAAAAGCAGAGGTTTCTTTGGAAACTTATGTCATGTCGACCCTGACTTTCAAACAGCTCGTTGAAGAAGCAACGATGACTTCAAGCCTTTATTCACTTTCTGATATCATTGCGGATTGTGTCAGAGCAATGAAGATCGGCGTATATCAGCATCATGGCTATTGCGCATGTATTTCTTCATTAAATGCTTATTACGAAGCAAATATGCAGATCAAGGAAGAAAAAGAACTGCTCAAGCTGATCAATGATGATTGGCCAATCTATACAATGACCAACGACTCATGTCCGACTCTTTACAAAGCTGGGGCTAAAGTCACCGGTTCCATTGTGGCTAACGGCTGTCAGATCGAAGGCACGGTCATCAATTCTGTCATTGGCCGTAACGTCATCATCAAGGATGGTGTTGTTGTCAAAGATTCTGTTGTTCTGCCTGATACGTTGATCGACAAGAATGTCAAACTTGAATGTGCGGTTGTTGACAGATTATCTATCATCACCCATATCAAGGATCTCAAGGGCAGCAAGGAAGAACCTATTTATATCAAACGGGGAGACCGCATCTAATGAAAGTCCTGTTTGTTTCTTTTGAATCACTGCCTTTTGTCAAGACCGGCGGCTTGGCTGATGTTGTCTACGCCTTGCCTAAAGCGCTTGACAGTAAGGAGTTTGAGGTAAGAGTCGTCATGCCGCTGTTCAAAAGCATTAAAGAACAGTATTACGATGGCATGAAGTATCTTGATCATATCTATGTACGCAGCGGTTTTATTAATGAAGAAGCAAACATCTATTCTTATATCAATGAAGGGATCGAGTATCTCTTTATTGACAATGATACTTATTTTTTCCGGGATGGCGTCTATGGCTACGCCGATGATGCCGCCCGGTTCTCATTTTTCAATGTCGCTGTACTCGAGATGATGATCAAGCTTGATTATTATCCTGATATCTGTCACGAACACGATTATCATACAGCGGTCTTACCGGCTTTATGCAAGATCCGTTATAACGCGATCGAAAAGATCAGAAGCATCAAACATATCCTGACGATTCACAATCTGGCTTATCAGGGTGAATATGATAAACAGGTGCTGTTTGATTATCTGGGCTTTGATTACCACTACTATGAAAACGGTGATCTGCGTTTCAATGATTACTGCAACTTCATGAAGATCGGCATCGTTTATGCGGATTATGTAACAACTGTTTCCAAGACCTACGCCAAGGAGATTCAGACTCCGGAATTAGGCTGCAAGCTCGATGTGATCCTTAAATACCGCAGTGCCGATCTGTATGGCATCGTCAACGGTATTGACTGCGATTCCTTCAATCCGGCAACAGATCCGGCAATCTATAAGAAATACAATCTGCGCAACTATATTACCGGCAAACGCGAAAACAAGCGCTCGCTCCAGTATCGCCTGGGTCTGGAAGAAAGACCTGATGTCCTGCTGGTCGGCATGGTCTCAAGACTTACTTTCCAGAAAGGCGCCGATATCTTCTTAGGTGCTATGTCAGAGATCCTGCGCCGTGATGTACAGATCGCCGTACTTGGCACTGGCGAATCAAAACATGAGTATTCCTTCAAGATGCTGGAAAATGAAAACAAACAGCGTTTCGTTTACTATTGCGGCTATGATGAGAATCTGGCTCATGCGATGTATGCCGGTCTGGATATGCTGGTAATGCCGTCGCTGTTTGAACCGTGCGGTATTTCACAACTGATCGCCATGCGTTATGGCACATTGCCTTTAGTCAGAGAGACCGGCGGTCTCAAGGATACAGTTGAACCGTTAAATGAATTTACAAATACCGGAAACGGTTTCTCGTTCAGAGAATATTCTTCCTACGATTTCCTGAATATCTTCAATTATGCTTATACGCAATATTATGAATATCCGGAAAGATGGAAGATGCTGATCAAGAACGCTATGCGTTATGATGTCTCTTTTGCCAAATCGGCCAGAGAATATGAGGAATTATACAGAAAGGTACTGAACAAATGAATCTGGATTATTTCTTCGCCGGTATAGATACACAGGCTTATAAGTATATGGGTTGTCATAAACTCGGCAATGATGTCGAGTTTTATGTGTGGGCTCCGCATGCCAGAAAAGTCGAAGTATTCACTTCCCGTGAAGACTTCCGCCATTTCTATGAGATGGAAAAGGTCGATAATCGCGGAATCTGGCACCTGATCATTAAAGACTGTGAGTGTATCTATTCCTATCGCTATCGTATTACTACGCCAAATGGACAGATTATTGAAAAATCTGACCCTTATGCATTCTATTCCGAACGTCGTCCTGCGAATGCTTCGGTCATGTATGACGTTTCACAATATAAGTTTACGGATAACGAATATATGGAGAAACGTAATTTCTCCTACAGTAATCCTTTGAATATCTATGAGATCCACGTCAATGGCTTTAAACACGAAGGGGAACTCACAACTTATCGTGAACTCAAGGAAGAACTGATCCCGTATGTCAAACAGATGGGCTATACCCATATTGAGATGATGCCGATCACGGAATATCCTTTTGATGGTTCCTGGGGCTATCAGGCAACCGGTTTCCTTTCAGTGACCAGCCGCTATGGCACACCATGGGATCTGATGGATTTCGTCAATGAATGCCATCTCAACAATATCGGTGTCATCCTGGATGTTTCCTATGTTCATTTTGCGACCGATTCCTATGGCTTATGTACCTTCGATGGCAAACCTTGTTATGAATATGAAGACCCTAAGCTCTCAAGATCACAATGGGGATCTTATCAGTTCAATCTGGGCTCCGGTCCGGTCATCTCTTATCTGATGTCTTCAGCCAACATCTTCCTCAATGAATATCACTTTGATGGTCTGAGAATGGATGCGGTATCAAATATCATTTTCTTTGACGGCAACAAGAACATCGGTGAAAACACTTCAGGCCTTTCCTTTGTCAAACGCTTCAACTATTCGATCAAGAAGGAACACCCGGATGTCATGCTGATTGCCGAAGATTCAACCGATTATCCGCACGTCACTGTACCGACTGAATATGATGGCTTGGGCTTTGACTATAAATGGGATCTCGGCTGGATGAATGACACGCTTAAATACTACATGATGGATCCGGAATACCGTCAGTATCATCACAACATGCTGACTTTCTCGATGGCTTACTTCTATTCCGAGAAGTTCATTCTGCCGCTTTCGCATGATGAAGTCGTCCATTCCAAGAAGACGATCGTCGATAAGATGTGGGGTTCACAGGAAGACCAGTTCAGGATGTGCCGCAATCTGTTCTTATACATGTTCACTCATCCGGGCAAGAAACTGAACTTCTTAGGAAACGATATTGCTATGTATCGTGAGTTTGATGAGAACAGGGGTCTGGACTGGGATATCTTACAGTATCCGCTCCACGATTCATTCAATCGTTATTTCCGCGATCTGTGTCAGATCTATAACTCATACAAGGCTTTCAGTTCCTATGATTACGACCCTGCATCTTTCCGTTGGATTGATGCGGACAACTATAAGCAGTCGATCTATATCTATACGCGATATGAGGAGGATTACTGCTTCCTGATCGTATTGAATATGAAACCGATACCTTACACCAATTTCCGTATCGGTGTGCCATATTCCGGAACTTATACCGAACTGATCAATTCGGAAAAGGATATCTATTCCGGATGCAATATGTGCAACTTCAAACCGATCAGATCCAAGAAGATCAAGGCACATGGTTTGCCTAATTCAATCGCTATCGATCTGGCGCCATATGCCGGCGTGATGTTTTCAGTCAAAACCAGAAAGAAAGCTCCGGTTTTAGAAGATCCGGATCTGATCAAGACTGCCAAACCACACACCACTGCTGTTAAAACGGCAGCTAAGACCACAGCTAAAACAGCGGCAAAAGTAACAGCCAAGACGGCAGCAAAAGCAGCAGTCAAAAAAGCCATCAAGGCAAAAGCTGAAGCAGTGCCTAAGGCTGAAAAGGCTGCTAAAACAGCAGTTAAGTCTGCCAGTAAAGCAAAGACTGTCACAAAAACCGCTGCTAAAACTGCTCCTAAAGCGGCATCTAAGACCGCCAAGTCAACAGCCAAGACTTTAACTAAAGCAGCAGCCAAACCTGTCGCCAAGGCAAAAGCAAAAACTGTGAGTAAAGCGAAAGCCAAACCGACAGTTAAAGCCAAGACAGCAGCTAAAACAGTAACTAAGACTGCAGCTAAAACTAAAGCAGTAACTAAAGCTGCAGCTAAAGAAACTGTCAAAAAGGCTGTTAAAGAAAAAGCGGTCAAGCCTAAGAAAACAGTTAAAAAGGCTGCTAAAACAGCTAGTGCCAAAAGAGCTTAAGAAGGAATCGATCGATTCCTTTTTTGATAGAGCAATTATGATCAGATACCTGATACTTATTTCTGTTTATACAAAGAAGACAATGATTTTCATTGGTCATTACCCTTATCAGTCATGACTATAAATGTTAAAATAACTGTATGCGAGAACTTTCCTGCAGATTAAAAAGAGGAAGCGATCTTAAGGAAACGATCGAAAAGATCTGTATCGACAATAACGTCGATACCGCTGTAATACTGAGCGGTGTCGGCTGTCTTTATCAGGTCAGGATCAGACTTGCGAAAGCAGAAGGCTTTCTGGAAGACGGGAATGATTATGAGATCGTATCCTTAAATGGCACTGTATCAAAGGGACAGGCACATATTCATATTGCACTGTCTGATGAAACAGGCAAAACGGTCGGCGGACATCTGAGTGAAGGCTGTCTTGTGAATACGACCTGTGAACTGGTCATGGGTGTCTTAGAAGAATACAGTTCCGAAAGACAATATGATCAGGAAACCGGTTATGATGAAATTTGTTTTGTTAGAAAGTGAGGACATATATAGTGATTAATGTTTATATTATTTCGGGATTTTTAGGTGCTGGCAAGACCACATTTATTCAGAAACTGTTAAGCGAAAAGAAGTTTGACAAGGTCATGCTGCTGGAAAACGAATTTGGTGAAGTTGGTGTAGACGGAGCTTTCTTCGATAAGTCACTTAAGGTAAAAGAGATCAACAACGGCTGCATCTGCTGCTCGTTACAGGGTGATTTTGAATCGGCCTTAGAAGAAATCGAAGATATGGGCGTAACTGATCTGATCATTGAACCATCGGGTGTCGGCAAGCTTTCCGAGATTATCAACGTAGTTAAAGCTGATCCTGATTTCAGGATCGTTTCCCATATCTGCATCGTTGATGTCAAGACCTGCCGCAAGTATCATCTCAATTTCAAGGAATACTTCAACGACCAGGTTGCCTCAGCTAATGCGGTAATTCTTTCGCATGTTGATGTTGCTGACGAAGAACAGATGGAAAAAGCGAAAGAAATAGTTGATGAACTCAATCCTGACTGTGTGATTTTAGACAGATCGATCACTGAAGTAAAGATCGACGAACTGATGGATCTGATCGTTTCCGGCGGCGATATCCTGCCGGAAGTCGATGAAGAGATGGAACATCACCACCATCATCACGATTACTGTGAAGGCGAAGAATGTGAATGCCATCACCACGATCATGACGATGACGATGAGGATGAACACGAACACCACCATCACCATCACCACCATCATCACAATCACGATGATGAAGATGAACCATTCAACAATCTGGTTCTGCGTCCTGAATATGTCTTTACTGCTGCTGAACTTGAACATATTCTTGATCAGATCCCGGAAGATATCATCAGAGTCAAGGGCTATGTGAAAGGTGAAGAGGGCACGCTTTATTTCAACTATGTGCTTAATGAATACAATATTTTCTCCGGCAGCAATCGCGATGATGCGCTGGTTTCAATAATCGGTACAACGATTGATGAAGAACTGTTCAAGGAGCTCTTCCATGCCTAAACCAGTATATGTGTTTTCCGGTTTTCTGGATGCAGGAAAAACGCGTGCCATCAAAGGAACCCTTTATAATCCGCGTTTCAATGAAGGCGAGGCATCATTGATCATCTGCCTGGAACAGGGGGACGAGGAATATGACAAGAAATTTCTGGAGATCACCAATTCCCAAGTCGTCTATCTTGATTCGATCAATGATCTGACGATCGAAAAACAGAAAGAACTTGATGAACAGTATAAACCGGAAAGAATCTTTGTTGAACTCAATGGCATGGAGGATGACAATATCCTTTACAACAATGGTTTTATTGCTGATTGGGAACTGGCTCAGACCCTGACTTTTATCGATGCGTCAAAGTTTTCGATGTATCTGACCAATATGCGTCAGTTTTTATACAACCACGTCGTCAATGCGGAAGTCATTGTGCTCAACAGGTCTGATGATGTTGATAAACGTTATCTGCGCAATAATCTCAAATCAATTAATCAGTATTCGGAACTGATTTATGAAGATAAAGACGGCAAGGCCACAAACAAGATCGAGGATGAACTGTTTGATACCAGTAAACCACTCGAGATCTCGGATATCGATTATGGTCTTTGGTTTATGGACGCAGTCGATAACCCGCAGAAATATGACAAGGTCGAACTGACGATCAAGGTTAAATATGCCGGCAAGATAGATCAATATGACAATGTTCTGATCATGGGACGCAAGGCTATGGTCTGCTGTGCCAATGATATTACGGATATTGCTTTGCCTTGTATGAATCTGCATGAAAAAGATATCGATAAGGAAAAATATTATACTTTACACGGCTTTGGACGCTGTATCGAGAATTCGGAAGGAATGAAGATATGTGCCTTGCAGGTCAAAGAGTTCAAGGAAGCCGAAGCACCGAAAGATGATCTGGTGACATTCAATTAAGGAGTAGTTATGGACATTTTGAAAGCTGTTATATTCGGAATAATAGAAGGCATTACAGAATGGATGCCGGTATCTTCTACGGCTCACATGAAGATCCTCAATGCGATCATTCCTTTGAATGTCAGCCCGGAATTCTATGAGGTCTTTGAAGTTGTCATTCAGCTTGGCGCGATTATCGCCTTGGTCATCGTCTTCTGGAATAAGATCTGGCCTTTTGGTGAATCCAAGAATCCTTTAGGAGAGGGCATTCTTTCCATTGTCAAGAAAGACAAGTTTTTTCTGTGGATCAAGATCGTCATTGCCTGTATTCCGGTCATTCTCTTTGAACTGTTCCTTGAAGACAAAATTACCTTCATCAATGAAAATAATGAAATGACCATTATTGCCATTGCTTTGATTCTGGTAGGCATCGTTTTCATTGTTGTTGAAGCTCTGATAAAGAATAAGAAGCCAACTGTGAATTCGACCCGTTCGATCACATATCTGCAGGCGATCATTATCGGTCTGGCTCAGCTTGTTGCTGCCATCATTCCTGGTGTATCCCGTTCAGGGGCTACGATCATTGCTTCTTTATTGCTGGGTATTTCACGAAGCGCAGCTACCGAGTTTACTTTTGAACTGGCCATTCCGGTCATGTTTGGTGCGAGTCTCATGAAGATCATCAAGTGTACAGCCGCCGTTGGTTTTATGGAGATCCTGATCTCTCTGATCGGCTGCATTACCGCGTTTGTCGTATCGCTGTTTATGATCAGATTTGTACTTGACTATATCAAGAAGAATACCTTTACACTTTTCGGCATCTACCGCATCATTCTGGGTATTATCATATTGATTTTCTTACGTTAAGATGGACTTCAAACTGTTAGGCGGAATATTTTTAGAAGGTGTACTTTCTTTTCTTTCTCCCTGCGTTTTGCCCCTGATACCGCTGTATATATCTTATCTGGCCGGGGATAACAAGACTGTAGATGAACAGGGGAATGTCACCTATAAGACTTCAAAAGTGTTTTTAACGACACTTTTCTTTGTTGCGGGCATCAGCCTGACATTTGTTCTGCTCGCTTTATCAGCCAGTGCTTTGAAAACGTTCCTTGATCAGTACAATGAAGTTATCTCCATCATCGGCGGCACTTTACTGATCATCTTTGGTTTACATGAATTGGGTCTGTTCAGCATCGATATATTGAACAAAGAATTTAAGCCAAAGTTTGAGATGCATCTGAAACAGATGAACTGTCTTAAAGCTTTTCTGCTTGGTTTCGTGTTCTCTCTGGGCTGGTCACCCTGCATCGGACCACTTCTTTCAAATGCCTTGCTGATGGCTCTTACCGATCCGCAGGGCTATCTCTATATAGCGGCATATGCTTCAGGTCTGATCATTCCTTTTCTGATCTGCGGTTTATTTACTTCAAAAGTTCTGGATTTCATCAATAAAAAACAGAACATCTACAAGTATGTTCTGAAGATTTCCGGCATCATTCTCATTGTGTTTGGCTGCTATATGATCTATAACGCATCCAGATCGATAAAGGAAATCAAGTCTATGACGGCTGTTTCTGAGAAAGCTCCTGGTGAGGAAGAATCGGTTGAAAGCTATCTCTATGGACTTAAACTCAAAGACACTGAAGACAAGGAAGTTTCCCTTTCCGACTTTAAAGGAAAATATATCCTGCTTAATTTCACGGCGACCTGGTGTACTTATTGTGATATGGAGATGCCGGAACTTGTAGAATTTGCCAAGGAAAAGGAAGATACGGTCTGTCTTTGCATCTTCTCGCCACAGCGGGAAAAGGGCGGAGAAGAGATGATTAAAACCTTTGTAACAGGTAAAAACTACGGAATAAGGACATTATTGGATGTTGAAGATATACTGTTCTACTACTGTGGCATCAATTCCTATCCGACAACCTTTATCATCTCTCCTGAAGGCAGGTTCCTGACCTATGTCAACGGAGCCATGAACAAAGACAATTTCAATCAGATGCTGGAATATGCCAAGAATGTTGATGTTTCAGGCAATTAAAGTTCTTTTTTAGGAATATAGGAATCAAAGATAAAGCAGTCATAATATTTTCTTATCTGTTCAAACTGTTTATCCGATTTGACAGTCCAGGCTACACATTCGGTATGGAAGAGTCGGGAAACGATCTGAAAAGAAAGGTTCCTGTAGGAATTGCAGTCATAGGCTATATAGTCAGGCCGATTATAGAAATTAGTTAAAAGATTAGTACAGATGAAGCGTATTGAGAATGGGCGATGCGCTTTTTTATCACTTACAGAATCATAGGACAGCTGGCCTCGGATGATCTGCGGTTCGTTATCTTTGAGATAGCGAACGATTCTTGGATCAAAGGATTCCATATTGTAGAGGCCTTTATAATCTCTCATCATTTCAACAGTCCTGCGGACAGTTTCTATATTTCTGCCTTCCGGTTTGATTTCAATTATTAATGGTGTTTCGGGTTTAAGAACTTTGAGGACATCCTCAAACAGCGGAATCATTTCATCGGTCTGCAGCAGACGGTATTCTTTTAATTCTTCGTAGCTGCATTCAGTAAGGATTTTATCGACTCCGGTCATGCGATAAAGGGAAGCATCATGGAAGACAACGAGCTTATCATCGACTGTAAGCTGCACATCCAATTCGATTCCATAGCCATCAGCTACCGCTTTTCTGAAAGCCAGCAGGGAGTTTTCCGGTACATCGAAATTATTGAAAAGACCGCGATGGGCAATATAGCATTTTTCATACGGAAGCATCTGTTTTTTGCGTGATCTGCCCGGATAGATAAGAAACAAATATAAAGAAATAAAAATAAGAAGAATTATAATCAGCATCATACTATTATTATAAAATAAAAGCTCTCCGCATTTGGAGAGCTTATCGTTAAACAATTAATCAGTTAATTATTTAAGAATCTTAGTAACTGAACCTGAACCTACAGTTCTGCCGCCTTCACGAATAGAGAACTTAGTTCCTTCTTCGATAGCGATAGGGGCAATCAGTTCAACTTCCATTTCAACGTGGTCACCAGGCATAACCATTTCAGCACCGCCTAAACCTTTAACGATACCGGTTACGTCAGTTGTACGGAAATAGAACTGTGGACGATAGTTAGCTACGAATGGAGTATGTCTTCCACCTTCATCCTTAGTTAATACGTAAACCTGAGCTGTGAACTGAGTATGAGGAGTAACTGAACCAGGTTTAGCTAATACCTGACCTCTTTCGATTTCATCACGGTTAACACCACGAAGTAATGCACCAATG
>CADCOR010000271.1 GCA_902803055.1 uncultured Erysipelotrichaceae bacterium | reverse complement strand
ATTTGTGTGTTCTGTTGGAAAGGCAAATCCTGATACTATTAGAAAATATATTGAGAGCCAAGGCTGATGGCATTCATCCCATTGACTAAAGATCAATGGGTTTTCTGCCAAATCTTATATAAAGCAGCCATGGCAAAATACATGATGGCGATCACGATCAAAGGAAAAAGACCACAGCCTTATGATCATGTTCTCATTGCTGTGGTCTTTGCTTGCTGTTTATGTGTTTACTGCAGGTTGCTGACGATCCCGGTAAGAACGTCCCCGGTCTTTATCTTATTGGTTTTCAGACTGCCATCCACCAGTTCGACGTTGGCTGCATTGTAGATGCGGATGTCGCAGGGACCGAGGTTCTCTCTTTCCTTTATCCATTTTTTAATTGTAGCGATCTGGTAGTACTGATGGGTGTCGAATATCTCTCTTCTGTGGATCTTGCCGTTGATGACATCGACAGCAAACACGACATCAGGGCAGTATACATCATCACCGCCATTGATATTTTCCAGCTCCTGCTGATCGACCACTTCGTTATCATCCAGGGAACTGTTGTCTTTCAAAAAGGATCTGTTGTCTTCCATGTTATATCGTCCTCCTGATTATTGATATATCATAGATCAGTCATTATGCATGATCGTGTCTTATGATATGAAAAGCTATTTGGTCTCGGAAACTGTTTCCGGTTCTGGAATCGTCACAGATGCATAATATTCGTTTGTGAAATTCATCAGATCCAGAACACCTTCCGCAGATACAGGCCTGCCGTCTTCATCATATGTAACATCAAGATAGTCGAGATTTGCCGGCATGCACACTACTACCCGCAGGATCTGATCAACGCTTTTTCCGGCAAGCTTCTGTTCACGTATATAAGTTTTCAGCTTCTCCAGATTGTTGATACCACCGGCGATCTTCTCAAGTTCTTTATCTTCTACCTTCTTAACATATTCATCTGTTTTCTTTTCTATCATTTTTAATACTCTTGCTTCTATTGTTTTTGATCATTATATCCTTACGTATGAAGTTTTATCTACATCCACTGAATATTGACTTCACAATCCTTGATCTTGAGCCATTTGCGGTTGTATTTGGCCCAATAGAAAGGCGCACACTTCTTTGGTCCGTCATCCTTGTACTGAATGAGGGTGCCATCGACCTTCATTTCCGATCCGTTTGGGACTGACCAGAAATGGCCGAAACCGTCATAGGTCGTCTCGTACATCTTTACATCGCCCCCGTCACGGGAAAAGACTCTGGCATCGGCACCTTTGGGAAGGGCTCCGCCGGCAACTTTAGACAGTTCTTCCGGGATCAGGATATTATCTTCATTGATATCGTTCATATGTTGGTTCTTCCTCCTTCTATTTTGCATATCATGCCATCATAAAGATGGGATGCTGTATAAATAATGGGTCATCTGCCGAGACTGACAGTTACAGTAATTATCCCTGTATCTGATGATCTCATCTTTAGATATTTGCTTTATAGCTTGCGAAACGTCCGCCGCTCGTTTTTTCAAGATTTTCCACAGATTCTTCTATTGGTTTCTTTTCTTTCATGAGCAGCCCTTCTTTATTTAATTACAATAGATTTAACATCTTGAGTTCTTCCACGATATCCGGACCCCACTTATTATCATCGTCGCCATCACGGCAGCCAAAGAAGCCGCAGTCTTTACAGTAGACCCTCATCTGCCATATAGTTCCCGGATCATAGTTGCCGACATTCCATGAGCCGCATTTTGGGCATGGCCATTTCGGTGAATCTATCTGAACAAAATCCGGATATATATTGCCGATCGCAAAACAGATCTCGTCCGCATTGTCCGTCCCAAAATTTGCTCCACCGCTCGCTTTTTCAAGATTTTCCAAAGATTCTTCTATTGGTTTCTTTTCTTCCATGGTCTCTGCCTCTTCGCCTAACATTAAATACGATTATATTTGTCTGTATGGCAATATAAGATTTTATTATTATTATTTTAAAACATTATTAAATCATGCGTCTACGGTCAGTTTCTTAAGTCTTAGTTTTTAATTGTTTTGCTGCCTGAACAGCAGATCAGCCTTCTTTCTTTGCTTCCATTCCCGGCCGTATCATTGCCGAAATAGTATCTAAATACTCCCATTCCTTTTTCATGCATTTAGGGCATGGGAACTTTGGTGCTTCATTTTTCCCCATCATTACCACATTCCCGCATGAACATTTAAACCGATAAATCATTCTTCCGGCATCCGCACCACCGGCCGTCTTTTCAAGCGAATCATCTCTGACTTGTTTTTCTTCTGACATAACACAATTCCTCTCTTTCCAGATAATAAGCAATTGATATTCCGTTTATAGGATATCATTATCTCATTTTTATATACGTATTTTTACAAAAGCGGTCAAAAATCAGTAAATGTTAATTCAATGTGACGCTCAGGATATAATAGCCTTGCTTTTATCCTGGGCAATATAATTTGTATAATTATATTGTTAACCGAAAAGGAGCACAACATGGAAAACAAAGATCTTAGAGATGATTCTTTACTGGAAGTTGCCGGAGGCGGCTGGAAATATGAAACCCTGACCCCCGAAGAAAGAGAAAGGTTTAACAAAGTCTGTGAAGGATTAAACCACGACTATAACTACATCGACTATAACGAGTTTATCCTGGAAATGAACGCCAAATACGGCGATTAAAATCCATTCAAAAACCGGAGTGTTCCGGTTTTAATTTGCCATTATATGTTTCGTTCCTGATCATACTGCTTCAGCTTCTTCAAGTCTGGAGCATCATCGATCCGCAGATAGCCATCCGTCTTTGTAACGATCTGATATTTGTCTTCATAGACTATTTCACCAGGAGTATTTGTATAGACCAGATAATATGGCACTCCATATCTTTCCAGCAGCCATAAGGCCGGTCTGATCATCTTGATCATTTCTTCAGAATTCTCAGTCTTGAACCAGCAGATCACCCGATCCTGTTTCTGACACTGCGGGGGCAAAGGGAGATTTTTAAGAAACCAGTCATTTACCTCCTTGAATAATTCGGCATCCTCTTCTTCCAT
>CADCOR010000270.1 GCA_902803055.1 uncultured Erysipelotrichaceae bacterium | reverse complement strand
CAGAACTATGCCAAGAAGGATGAATTATCCAATTCTTTGAAACTGCGACGTGATGAAAGAATGAAGCTGTCAGCAGAAATTGACCGCAAGGATCAGCAGATCCGTCAGATCAGAAGACAGCTTGATGAAGCCAAAAGCAACATCTCCAACGCTAAAACCAATAAAGCAGTGCTGGAAACAAAATTAGAAAACAACTTGAATCGCCTGGCTTCTGAATATCAGATGACTTTTGAATATGCCTTGGAAAACAATGATGTTTCCATAGAAGAGAATGCCAAGGAAGAAGTTCTTAATCTGCGTCGCGAAATTCAGAATCTTGGTAACGTAAACATGTCTGCACCGGAAGAATTCTCTGAGGTCAATGAAAGATATGAATTCCTCAAGAAGAATTATGATGATCTGATCGAATCAAGAGATAAGATTCTGGCCGCCATTGATGAAATGGATGAGATCATGAAGGTACAGTTTGAAAAGACCTTCAACGCGATCAATGAACAGCTGCCGGCGACTTTTGCCAAACTGTTTGGCGGCGGCAAAGCCCGTCTGGTTCTTGAAGATCCAAACGATATTCTCAATACCGGCATCGATATCGATGTTCAGCCTCCAGGAAAAGCAGTCAAATCAATCAGACTGTTCTCCGGCGGTGAAAAATCACTTATCGCGATCTGTGTACTCTTTACGATTCTTAAAGTGCGTCCGGAACCGCTCATCGTTTTTGATGAAATCGAATCAGCTCTTGATGTCGCTAACGTTGAACGTTTTGCGAATTACGTCAAGGAATTTGCCGATCGTTCACAGTTTTTGATCATCACTCATCGTCCAGGCACGATGGAAAGATGTGATTCCTTATATGGCGTAACCATGCAGAAGAGGGGAGTTTCTCAGATGATCAAGGTCAAACTGGTCGATGCTTTGGAAATGGCTGAACAGGAAGATCAGGAGGCTCAGGCTTAATGGGTCTTTTTTCAAGAGATAAAAACAAATACTTACATGGCTTTGCGAAAACCAATGATTCTTTGGGACGCAAGCTTAAATTCATAACCGAAAATAAAAAACAGAACAAAGAAGACTTCATGGAACAGCTGATGGTCACTTTGATCGAAGCTGATATTGGCTATAAGACTTCAGAACTGATCTGTGACAAATTCTTTGCGACCTGTCAGAACTATTACTATCTGTTTGCCAAAGATATCATGAACTTTCTTGGCCAGACTTTCCGTGAAGTGTATTACGAAAAACCTGATACCGAGATCGTCTTCAATGAAAATGGTCCGACAGTCATTCTGATGGTCGGCGTAAATGGTTCTGGCAAGACTTCGACCTGTGCCAAACTGGCAAATCTTTACCTTTCTGAAGGCAAAAAAGTAGCTATGGTCGCTGCTGATACATTCAGAGCCGGGGCAACTGAACAGCTGCAGATGTGGGCAGATCGTCTCAATATTGAATGCATCAGCGGTGCAGCGAATGCCGATCCAAGTTCTGTATTGGTTGAAGGCTGCCGTTATGCGAAGAATAATGATATCGATATCCTGATCTGTGATACAGCCGGCAGACTGCAGAACAAGATCAATCTGATGTCTGAACTTGAAAAAATGCATCGTGTCCTGGGAAAAGAAATTCCCGGAGCACCTCACAATACCTGGCTTGTTTTGGACGCCAATACCGGCCAGAATGGTTTATCACAGGCTGAATTATTCAATGAGATCACTGATCTCAACGGAATAATCCTGACCAAGATGGATGGAACGTCTAAAGGCGGCATCATCATTGCGATCAAAAATATAACCGGTCTGCCGGTTCGCTATATCACTGTAGGCGAAGGCTTAGAAGACATACAGGATTTTGATTTTGATCTTTATCTTGATTCCATAATCGGAGAACTGCGCCATGCCACTTGATCGGGAAAAGAATTCTTTACTGCTGGATTATTATGGTGTGCTGCTGACCAGACATCAGCAGGATATCCTCGATGAATATTTCAATGAAGATCTCTCAATGAATGAGATTGCCGACAATCTGCAGATCTCCAAAAGTGCTGTACAGGATCTGATCAAAAGATCTTTGACCCAGTTAAATGAGTTTGAAAAGAAGCTCAAACTGATTGCCCGTGATCAGAAACTGAATAATATTCTAGAGGAAATGAAAAAACAAGATGATAAAAAAATCACTGATTTTGCCAATAAAATAGAAAAGATTAAATAAGGAGAGAGAAATTATGACAAAAATCATGGCTGTAAACTCAGGTAGTTCATCATTGAAATTCCAGTTATTTGAAATGCCGGAAGGCAAAGTCCTGACCAGCGGCAACGTTGAAAGAATCGGCTTGCCAATGGGTATTTTCGGCATGAATATTGATGATCGACGCATCACTAAGGAAGTACCGGTTCCTGATCATCAGGTAGCTGTCGACCTTTTACTTGATGCACTGATCAATTTTGGTATCGTTCATTCACTTGATGAGATCAAGGCAGCCGGTCACCGTATCGTCCAGGGTGGTCCTTATTTCTCTGATTCCGTTAAAGTTGATGATTATGTCGTTGATAAAGTAAGAGAGCTGATCGAACTCGCTCCTTTGCACAATGCAGCACATTTGACCTGCTATGAAGCTTTCAAGAAGGCTTTGCCGAATATTGAACATGTCTTCGTCTTTGATACAGCTTTCCATCAGACAATGGAACCTGATTCATATCTGTTCCCAGTGCCTTATGAATGGTATACAGATTATAAAGTAAGAAGATATGGTGCACACGGTACATCCCACAAATATGTTGCAAACAAAACAGCCGAAATCATGGGTAAAGATATCAAAGATCTCAACCTGATCACGATGCATCTGGGATCTGGTGCTTCAATTACGGCTATCAAGGGCGGCAAGTGTATTAATACTTCTATGGGTCTTTCTCCATTAGGCGGTAT
>CADCOR010000269.1 GCA_902803055.1 uncultured Erysipelotrichaceae bacterium | reverse complement strand
GCAGAAGGCTGAAGAAGCCAGACGCCTGAAACTGGCGGAAGAGATATCCCGCCTTTCGCAAGAAGAAGAAGCCCGCCGTAAAAGAGAAGCTGAAGCGGCTGCTTTAAGAGCTAAAGCAGAAGAGGAAAGAAGAAAAGCGGAAGAGGAATATGTCGAAATCGAAGTGGAAGAACCGATCAAAGTAAACCACGAACATGATTATGTCTTGTCCAAATCACCTACTTTCATCAATCTGAATGATAAAGAACTCTATGGCACAAGAACAGTCAAGAAAAGAGTCAGAAGATCAGAACTTGAACAGGAAGAAATAATTCCTGAAAACAAGAAAGAAGAAAAGATCATTGAAGACACGACCGCTGATAAGCCAAGAGTTTTAAGAGCCAAAAAGGCCAATTCCCGTTATCGTCTGCCTAAACCATATGAAGAGTTCCTGGATGAATCCAAAACTGCTTCTTCAAATGTAAACAAGACTTCGGCAGCTGTTAAAGGTGAAAAGGTGATCGAGATCTTAAAGAACTTCGGCATCGAAGCGACTTTACTGAATACATATATCGGTCCTTCAGTCACCAAATTTGAGATCAAACCGGACAGTTCCGTCAAGATCAATAAGATCATGGCGATTTCCGATAACATCAAAATGGAACTGGCTGCCAAGGATATCCGTATCGAGGCTCCGATTCCCGGTCGCAGTGCCGTCGGTATCGAAATACCAAATGTCGAACCGATTCCGGTCAGAATGCTCGATCTGATCAAGGCGGTTCCGGTGGAAAAAAGAAAACAGGAACTGCTGTTCTGTTTGGGCAAGGATCTGATGGGCAAGCCGGTCTATTGTGACCTCGTCAAGATGCCGCATCTATTGATCGCCGGTGCGACGGGTTCTGGTAAATCGGTCTGTATCAATGCGATCATCACTTCCTTTCTTTTGAGGACTGATCCATCAAATGTGAAGCTGGTTTTAGTCGACCCTAAGAAAGTCGAATTTACGCCATATAAAGATATCCCGCATCTTCTCTGGCCGATCATCGATGATGCCCAGATGGCTTCCAACATGCTGAAGAAAGTCGTTGTGCTGATGGAAGAGCGCTATGATGCCTTTGCCACTGCCGGTGTCAGAAATATCGAAGGTTTCAACAATTATGTAGATGACTACAATCTGAATCTCAAGGAAGGGGAAGCTTCCATGAATAAGCTTCCTTACATGGTTGTCATTATCGATGAGCTGGCTGATCTGATGGCGATTGCCGGCAAGGATGTCGAACTGTCCATTCAGCGTATCACGCAGCTGGCCAGAGCTTCAGGCATCCATCTGATCGTCGCCACCCAGCGTCCGTCGACTGATGTCATTACCGGCCTGATCAAATCCAATATTCCTTCCCGCATCTCCTTTGCGGTTGCTTCTTCGATCGATTCAAGAACTATTCTAGACCAGACCGGAGCAGAAAGATTATTGGGCAACGGTGATATGCTGTATTATCCTCAGGGTGAAACGGCACCGATCAGAATGCAGGGTGTTTATGTCACCGACAATGAAATCAATCGCATCACCAGATATATCAAATCGCAGGCCAAACCGGAATATGAAGATTCCTACTATGAATTTTTGACCAATATGTCAGGTTCAACCGTGATGAATGCCAGCAGCGTCAATGCGGATACGATGGATTCGCTTTATGATGAAGTCGTTGAGTTTGTCAAAATGCAGCAGAAGGCTTCAACTTCACTGCTGCAGAGACGTTTCGGCATCGGCTATAACCGGGCCGCCAGACTTATCGACACTCTGGAAGACCGTGGTGTCATCGGTCCGGCAAACGGCTCAAAACCGCGTGAGGTCTACCTCAAACCGGATGATGAGGTCGAAGAGATATAAGAGTTATGCACAGTTTGTGGAAAACTGTGCTTTTATTTTGATAACTGATTGAGACTGTTTTGAGACTATCTTTCCTTCTTTTGGTGTTACAGTGAAGTTGCAGGTAACGGAAAGGAGGAATATGAACGGATTTTATCTGGTGGGTAAGATCACTTCGGAACCTGAAAAAGGCGAGACCATCAACGGTACAAAACTGTGCAGGCTGAGGATCTCGGTCGACAAAGCAGTCAAGGATCAGGGTGAGAATTTTGAGATCTTCGAGGTCACATTATTCAGAGGCCTGGCTGAAACTGATTATGAGATCGGTCAGTCTGTCGCTATCGGTGGAAAGCTTACAGCCAGCAATTACGAGAAAGACGGCAATCAGTATTACAACGTCCGTCTGGTTGGCAATAACATCTCCATTATCGCCTGACACAAAGAGCTGCTAGCCAGCTCTTTTGTTGTACAATTATAGTATGTTTGATTCATTACAGGAAAAATTAACTAAAACTTTAAGAAACGTTCAAGGCAAAGGCAAGCTCTCGGAAAGAAACATGGAAGAGACTTTAAAGGAGATAAGAATTGCCTTACTTGAATCTGATGTCAACTACAAAGTCGTCAAGGACTTTCTGGAGAAAGTCAGACAGGAATCGATCGGTCAGGATGTTCTGAACTCTGTTGAACCAGGTCAGTTACTGGTCAAGATCGTTCATGATCAGATCATTGAACTGCTTGGTGATGAAGACAATTCCCTCAATTTCAACGACAAAGGTCTGACCAAGATCATGATCGTCGGTCTGCAAGGTACTGGTAAAACCACCCAGGCTGCCAAACTGGCCAATCTGCTGAAGAAACAGGGCAAGAAGCCGATGCTGCTGGCAGCGGATATCATCAGACCGGCTGCTATCGAACAGCTTAAGACTTTAGGCAAGCAGATCGATGTGGAGGTCTATTCGGAAGGAACTGATGTCGATGTCCTGAGCCAGGTCGCAAACGGCGTTGATTATGCCCAGAAGAAGAATTATGATGTCGTTCTGATCGATACCGCCGGCCGTTTGCAGATCGATGAGACTTTGATGAAAGAGCTCAAGGATATCAAGGATATGATTGAGCCGGAAGAGATTCTGCTGACAGTTGATGCAATGACTGGCCAGGATATCGTCAATGTGGCCAATGCCTTCAATGATCTGCTTGATGTAACAGGACTTATCCTCACCAAATTCGATGGCGACTCCAAAGGCGGTGCCGCTTTATCCGTTAAAGCTGTAACCGGCGTGCCGATCAAGTTTACCGGTGTCGGTGAAAAGATCTCGGACATTGAAACCTTCCATCCGGAAAGACTGGCACAACGAATCTTAGGCATGGGTGATATCGTCACCTTTGTTGAAAAAGCCCAGGAAGAGATGGATATGAAGAAGGCTGAAGAAACGGCCAACCGTCTCATGGAAGGCAAATTCACGATGGATGATCTGCTCAACTCGATTGAACAGTCCCGCAAGCTTGGTCCGCTCTCTTCGATCATGAAGATGATGCCGGGCATGGCTGATTATGCCAACGCGATAAACGATACGCAGGCTGATGATGAACTGAAACGCATCAAGGCGATCATTCAGTCGATGACCCCGGAGGAAAGAGAAGATCCTTCGATCATGCGTTCTTCACATAAAAGAAGAATCGCCAAGGGTTCCGGTACCTCAGTCGATCAGGTCAATAAGCTCTGCAATCAGTACGACAAGATGAAGAAACTCTTCAAGAATATGTCGGCGATGAAATCAATGTTTGGACTCTGATGTGCGGAAGATATGAACTGAAACTTTCTGACAGCAGGCTGTCAAAGCAGTTAAAGGAAAGAATTCGTAAAAACAATCTCGTCTTTAAACAGGGCGAGATTTTTCCTGATGATGATGTTCTGTGCATTGTCCCGATGAAAGACAAGATCGATCTCAAGGTCAAGAAGTGGGGGATCAGAAGTGTTTCTTTTCAGATCAATGCCCGCTATGAATCACTGAGCAGACAATACTATCGCCAGATGATCGATAAACGCTGTGCGATTATATGCAACGGCTTCTATGAATGGAATTCCGAAAAAGATAAGTTCTTTATCCATACTGATGAAGAATACGTCTATCTGGCAGGGATATACAACGAAAGTGATGAACTGCTGATCATCACCAGGCAAGCAGATGACAGTTTTTCCAAGATCCATTCCCGTATTCCTTTACTGATGAACAGGATGGAAATGCTCGAATATCTTAAAGGCAGTGATGAAAAGATAAGTGATAAGAAACTGCATATTGAAAGAACCGAAGAGAAGATTGCTCTGTTTTAAGCAGTCAAGTAAAAATACTTGACGCTATAGTAAAAATATGCAATCATAGTAGAGCAGAAAAGGAGGAAAACGCATGGTTAAATTAAGATTAAAAAGAATGGGCGCCAAAAAAGTTCCTTTCTACCGTATCGTAGCTGCTGATTCAAGAGCTCCTAGAGATGGCAGAGACATCGAAACAATCGGAACTTATGATCCAACCAAGAAACCCGCTATCATCAACATTGACGCAGAAAAAGCCTTAAACTGGTTAAATAAAGGTGCTGTACCTTCTGACACTGTTCGCAGCATTCTGTCACAGAACGGTATCATGAAGAAGTTCGTTGAAGCCAAGAAAAACAAGTAATGATCGATTTAGAAAAAATCTTGTTGAACATAGTCAAACCTCTATGTTCTGATCCTGATTCAGTCACAGTCAAGCAGATGGAAAGTCTCAATGAGAACGAACTGCTGCTATATGTCTATGCACCAAGCGAGGACATTGCCAGACTGATCGGTAAGAAGGGCTCAATGGCCAATTCTATACGTCAAATGCTGCAGGTTGCTTCCAAGATCGAAAACAAGCGTATCTCGATCAAATTTGAAGCGTTGTAAGAAGAAGTGATTATTCGCTTCTTTTTTAATATAATGATGGTTATGGAATACGTAGTAATAGGTAAAATAGTCAATACTTTTGGGATCAAAGGTGAATTAAAAGTATATTCTTATACTGATTTTGTCAAAGAACGTTTCAAGAAGGGTTCCAAAGTCTATCTTTCGGAAAAATATCTGCCTTTTGAGGTTAACAGCTGCCGAGAACATAAAGGCTTTCTTCTGGTTTCCTTTAAAGACCACGAAGATATCAACCTGGTTGAAAAGTATAAGAACATGCTTATATATAAAGCCAAGGAAGATATCAAACCTTTAAAGAAAGGTGAATACTACTTCTCGGATCTACGAGATCTCGAAGTATATGTGGAAGGGGAAAAGGTTGGCAGAGTAAAGATCGTGGAAGAGGGTATCCGCAGCAATAATCTGAGAATCGTGAAATATGCGGATGAGAAGGAATATCTCGTGCCTTTTCTGGATGTCTTTATTGAAAAGGTCGACCTGGAGAATAAGCGCATCGATATCGTCAAGATGGAAGGTCTGCTATGAAAATAACTGTTCTGACTTTATTTCCGCAGATGTATGAGGGCTTTCTTAATGCTTCGATCATCAAGAGGATCCTTGATAAGAAACTGGCGGAAATAAAAGTTGTCGATATCAGAGACTATTCTTTGGACAAACATCGCCACGTCGATGATACCCCTTATGGCGGGGGAGCAGGAATGCTGATGAAGGTCGATGTGGTCCACAGAGCACTGCTGAATAATATTTCAAATGATTACACTTATACTGTTCTGACTTCTCCTAAAGCCCGTCCTTTAAAACAGAGTGATCTTGAAAGACTGTCCAAACTTGATGAAATGGTCATCATCTGCGGCCATTATGAAGGGATCGATTATCGCATAGAAAGATATGTCGATGAGAAAGTCAGCATCGGTGATTATGTACTTACAGGCGGTGAATTGCCTTCGATGGTTCTGATCGATGGCATCCTGAGACTGCTTGATGAAGGTATTTCTGCCGATTCCTTGAAAGAGGAATCATTCACAGCCGACCTGCTGGAATATCCTCAGTACACCAGACCCGTAGAATATAACGGTGATAGTGTTCCTGAAGTACTGCAGAATGGCAATCATGAGCTGATCAGAAAGTACAATCTCAAGATGGCCTTAAAAGAAACGCTGATCAACAGACCGGATCTGCTTGAAAACAGGCAGCTGTCTGAAGAGGAAAGAAAACTGCTGGCCGAAGTCGTAAGTGAAATGTAACAATAAAGTCAAAAACAATTGCTTTAAACGGGCGATTGTGATAAATTAATAAAGCGCTGTTCCGCTTTTCATTCATGATTATGAACAGATGTCTACATATTTGTTAAGAAGGAGAAAGAAAGATGAATTTGAATTTAGTAAATGAAATCACTAAAGAACAGATGAAAAACGATCTCCCTGATCTGGCACCTGGACAGACTGTTCGTGTCGATGTCAAGATCAAGGAAGGTGACAAGTCCCGTATTCAGGCTTATGAAGGTACAGTAGTCAAGATCCAGGGTTCTGGTATCGGCAAGACCTTCACAGTCAGAAAGATCTCTTCCGGTGTTGGTGTTGAAAGAACTTTCCCGGTTCATTCACCAGTTATCGACAAGATCACGATCGTCAGACGTGGTAAGGTCAGAAGGGCAAGACTGTTCTATCTGAGAAACCGTTCAGGCAAGTCTGCTAAGATCAAAGAAATCAGATAAGATGACAAAGCCGTATCAAAACGGCTTTTGTTTTGGTTATAATTGAAATAGTGAAAAAAGTAGGAAATTTTCTTTTTGAATTGATGAAGATGCTGCTCAGCTCGGCGCTGATCGTTTTTCTTTTGATCAATTTTGT
>CADCOR010000268.1 GCA_902803055.1 uncultured Erysipelotrichaceae bacterium | reverse complement strand
TGTTTAAACGATTAAACTGAATTGTCAGTCATAAATGCAATTCAAAAAAGACGGTAAAAAAGACAGCCGCTTTCATGACTGCCTTAACTGTAATTTGTTGTTTTTTAAACATTGTATATATTTTTAATATAAAATTATACTGAAAGAAGAAGGTTAGAAATTATGGATAATAAAGACGAAAAAGCATTAAATGACCAGCAGTTAAAAGAAGCCGATGGCGGTTCCTGGTATATCACAGAAGAAGACGGCAAAGCAGCCGGTCTTGAACTCAAGAATCTGGATGGAACAGCCGGTTCATGGGGATATGTGTTCAACTCCGGTGATTATTACTGGAAAGGCCATTACCTGGATATTGATGAAGCCAACGCAATCGTTCACTTCACCAAAGATATGGGCAGACAGCCTGAAACCATCAAAGAAGCAACTGACAAATACAAAGCAAAGTTCTGATGAAATGATTAACGTGCCAATGGGGGCACGTTTTTTTCGTTTCACTGATCAAGCGGGAAAACTTGCATATATCAATATTTCCGCAGCTAAATATCTGAAAAATAAATTCTTCAGCTTACAGGAGGCAGACTTTTGATAAAGATGAAGTTCATTGATGTTTATGTCTCCTGATGCAATCAAAATTTTAAGCTGACACGATTTCTAAACTGTAACCCAAAGAGTGGACACTGAAATAAAAGGTGTCATTCCCTCTTTGGGTTTTTATATACTTGAGATAAGAAAGGATGTGGTCTTCATTTATGCCAAGGAACTATTTCACAGATGAACAGATGGATATTCTGAAAAACGCAAACAAAACTTCTCATATCCCTTTACAAGTTTAGACAAAGCACTGCTCTTCTGTTAGAAATATGGAATAAACCCTGATTGTATCAGAGAAATAAACAGTCTTGATGAAGTATATCATAGTGTCGGTACTATTCACGCATAAACTGATCAAAGAAAATCGGGCGCTATGGATCAGCCCGAAAAAGCAATAAAATACAGACCATACCGATATGTACCACTTAAGCTGGACGTTCCAGTAAAATGGTACATATTTTTAAGGCGGTATTTTCATCCTGTCTTTCACCGATCGTGACCATTAATTAAAATTCCTATGATAAAATAAGACAAAGAAAATCCTAAACCGCTGTTTATACAAAACAGAAAGGCTCGGTTAATAAGCATATGAGAGATATACTGACATTCATTTTAATCAAAATCATCGTCCTGAAAGGATACTTCGACCTCTGGTGCATGCACAGAAATGCGCACAACGCCAGAAAAAAGAACGATAGGTTACTGCTGAAGATCATAAAGCAGAATCAGGATACCGCCTATGGCAGAAAGTATGATTTTCGCAATATCCGGACCGTTGAAGATTATCGCAACAAAGTTCCTTTCAGTACCTATGAAGACTACAGAGAATACATCGACCGGATGATCATGAACGGTGAACAGGATCTGATCACCACCCATCACATCGTCGATTATGCCCGAACTTCCGGAAGCACCGGTGAATTCAAATATATTCCGGTAAGCAGAGCGGAAGTAAAGGTTCATACCGCTTATACACTAACCGTAATGATGGCGCTGGCTGATAAATGGTGCAGAGAAAAAAACGGCCATCCGCTGAAACCGGGCCGGGGAATATTCACCATGCCTGATGCGGGTTTCAAACTGCCAAACGGAAAACCCTGCAGCAATATCGCTCAGGTCTCAGCCGAACGTCTCGGCTTTATCTTTCCCTATCTCATAGTGCTTCCTTTCCCTAAGCTTTTTTCTTATCGGGAAATAGACCTTAATTATCTTTATCTGCGGCTGGGTCTTGAAGATCCAAACCTTGCTTTCATCTTTTCGATCTTCTTTTCAAGTGTTCATGACCTGCTGATGTACCTTAAAGAGAGCTGGAAAACACTGACTGACGATATTGAAAAAGGCGCTATTTCCGATCTGGCCCGGGCTGATGTGCAAGTCAAAGAAAGACTGCTGAAATACCTCAAACCCAACCCGCAGCGGGCTGCCGAGCTGCGTCAGGAGATGGATAAAGGTTTTGATGAAACCATCGTTTCCAGGATCTGGCCTAATATGTCCGTGATTTACGGCATCCATAACGGTGTCTTTGAGCCGTTTAAGAAAAGTGTCAGAAAGCTGACCAAGGACATTCCTTATGACAATTCAATCTACGGCTCTTCGGAAGGTCTTATTGCCGCCAGCGATGAATTCAACACCGATCAAAGACTTCTGCTTTCCGACAGCCTTTACTATGAGTTTATCCCGCTTGATGATGAAAATAAGATCTTTTCGCTTGATGAACTGGAAAAAGGGAAAGAATATGAGATCGTCATCACCAATCAGGCCGGTCTTTACCGTTACCGGATCAAAGATGTCATTAAAGTTGAAAACTATCTTTATGATTGTCCATATATCTCTTTCTCTTATCGCAAAGGAAGCCTGCTTTCAGTTATCGGCGAAAAGACGACCGAGGAACATCTGAAAGGCGTCATCGAAACGATCGGGGAAAAAGCCGACTTAGAAGATATCAGGTGGACCATCACCATCGATATCGACAGCCGCCCTCCACGCTATCTGCTGCTGCTGGAAAACGAAGAAGGCAAAGATCTGGGCGGCTACAGTCAAATTGCCGATGAAACTTTGAAACGCTTAAATCCCAAATATGCAAGTGCCGAAGATCATCTTTTTCTCAAGCAGATGAAAATCGTCAATCAGCTTCCTGGTACTCATGAAGCCTGGAAGGAAAGAATGCTTAAAAAAGGAACGGCTCTATCGCAGATCAAACCGGTTACGCTGCTGGACAACGATGAGAAGAAAGATTTTTTCTTAAGCCGTATTCAGACTGATAAACAGCTGTAAATCAAGTTTCAG
>CADCOR010000267.1 GCA_902803055.1 uncultured Erysipelotrichaceae bacterium | reverse complement strand
GGTCCTTCGTCATCGTTTTCCAGCAGCGGATAGCCCATGACCACGACATCAGGATTTTCTTCTTTCAGATATTCCAGGATCCTGTCGATCGCTTCATCATAGTCATCCGGTCTGAAGCGGATGGTCTTGACCGGCTGGGCAAGGCGGCCGGTATCGGATTTGGAAACACCGCAGGTCACACTGCCCAGATCTAAACCGACATATTTCATATATCAGTAGGAGATCTTCTTGTCTTTCGGCCAGCTGACAGAATAGGTGAGCCTGAAGGTTTTGCTTTCTTTTGGAGTCAGGGTGAATTCCCAGGTGACCTCATTGGTGGCTTCCTCAACCTGACCGCCGGAAAGTTCTTTGGCGTTTACGGTGATGTCTTTGATGTGAGAAAGCGGGATCTGGTCGATCATTTTGATCCTGACATCACGGCTCTTATTGGATCTGATCGTGATCTCATAGTCGTGATCAGTCGTCTTCTGCGTCTTGATGAAATTCTCTGAAGTCTTGTTGAGCAGTTCTTTCTTTTCAAGATGGATATTCTCATCACGGCCTAAAGAGATATCGGTCTTTTCTTTAGTCTTGTCGATATTGAGATTGGCCTGACCAAGATAGGTATCATCGTGATAGATCAGCGTGATCGTATCGGAAAGTTCAGCGATGTCTTCAGTCTTTACTTCGGCTGCCAGATAGGCACAGGTATCTTTCTTTGGTACAGCGATCTCGTGGAACTCACAGTTTACTTCTCTAGAAGAGACGTTCAAAGTCGTGTCGTTATCCTTGGATATACAGTAGGTACCAGGCAAGACGTATTCATTCATCGTATCGCTTTGTACAAAGGTGGCTTCATCAAAGCTGACTTCTTCCATCTCATAGACTTCAGTATCTTCAACCGTTTCTTCAGCAGCCATAGCAGTACTTTCCGCCATTCTCATGCCCATCATTGCGTTCGAGTTTCCGGCAGCTTTGAACAGATTGCGCTGTGGGGTATAGTAGCGGATATCCTGAACAGGCAGTTCTGGAATATCCAGGGAAATACTTGGATTGGAAGTATAGAGCTTTACGGCACAGTTTTCCCAGTTTTCATCGGACTGCTGTCTGATCTTGGCTTTCTGCAGGATCGTCAGTCTGGTATCTTCGGATGAGGAATGGACCTCATAGAAAGGATACCAGGAGACATTGCGCTGCAGATAGCGCAGTTCAAAAGGATATTCGCCGCCTTCTGCTGTATCGATATCCGCGGTGACATAATTGCGGTTATTCAGTTTGTTCTGTTCCTCAAGCTTCTTGTTGAGTTCTTCTTTCTTAAGGTTGAGCTCGCTTTCCTTCTGGTAGAGTTCTTCCAGACGCTTTGGCAGCTTATCGAGATATTCGCTCATCTGCGCGATATCAATATTCTTATCGCCGGTAAAATCGCCATTGGCACACCATAATTCTTTCTGTGTGTTAAGGATGGCCAGCTGGTTATCGGTTTCACCTAACTGCTTGAGCAGCTCGCGGTTTTTCTCTTCCTTTTCTTCATTGGTCAGTTTTCTGGTCTGAACATTGGAACCTTTAACACCTTTGGGCAGGCTTAAACGGATCGTTGAAGGATCGATATTGGCAGGCAGATCACAAAGCGTGACGTTGTCACTGCCGGCATTAAGGGTGATTTTACCCTGTCTTTTCACAAAAGCACTGTCGCGATAGATAGCGACTTCCCTGATTTGCGTATTGTACATTGAAAACCTCCGGATTCTTACTAATTTAATTATAAAAGATAATATAAAATCTTTTAGAATTTCTTATCAAAAACGATATGATAATAATAGAAAACAAATGAGGTATGGATCATGAAAATTCTGTTTGTGACAAGTGAATGTGCACCTTTTTCCAAATCAGGCGGTCTGGCTGATGTGGCCTTCTCTTTGCCGCCGGCTTTAAAGAAAAGAGGCAATGAAGTAGCGATCATCACACCTTATTACCGCTGCGTCAAGGAGCGTTTCGAAAAAGAACTCACTGACGAGGGTGCGTATGAAGTCAATCTCGGCTATCGCCGCCTTTATTGCGGACTGCTGAAAGGCAAGCTCTCAGGTGTACCGGTCTGGTTTATCGACAACAAGGATTTCTTTGATCGGGATAAACTGTATGGCTATGATGATGACAAACTGCGCTTTGCGTATTTCTCCAAAGCGGTCATCGAGATGATGGAGAAGATCGATTTTGTGCCGGATATCCTTCACTGTAACGACTGGGAAAGTGCGCTGTCCGTGATCTATCTGAAGGATGATCAGGCCTTAAGGCACAATTACCGCAACGTCAAGACAGTTTTCACGATCCATAATATCGCCTATCAGGGACAGTATGGCCGCAATGAGATGCATGAGACTTTCGGTCTCGATCAGGGGTGGTATGAAGGCGGTCTGGCATATGAGTTTGAGGGACGCAGCGATGTCAACCTGATGAAAGGGGCGATGCTGATGGCGGATGCGGTCTCGACTGTATCACCGACTTATGCCAGGGAGCTGCATACCAAGGCATTCGGCAAGGGGCTTGAAGGCGTATGCGATCTCGTGGAATCCAAGATGTATGGTATCCTCAACGGTATCGATCCCGATCACTATGATCCGACCAAGGATGAAAGGATTGT
>CADCOR010000266.1 GCA_902803055.1 uncultured Erysipelotrichaceae bacterium | reverse complement strand
CTGATCGGTGAAGGCTATCAGACTTTCCCGGTCGTCATCTATAACTCTTACTTTGCTGAGACCGGCGGTGACCACAATTTCGGTGCTGCAATTTCCGTTATTGCGATCATCATTACAGCGATCATCTTCCTGATGCAGCGCTATGTCAATGGCAAGTTCAAATTTACGATGAATGCCTTGCATCCGATCGAGAGAAAGAAACTTACAGGCATCAAGTCTCTGCTTATCAATTTCTACTGCTGGTTTGTGGTATTGATTGCTTTCATGCCGCAGGTCTATGTCATGTACACTTCTTTCCTGAAGACTTCGGGCAAGATCTTTGTTCCGGGCTATTCACTTGATTCATATAAGTTTGCCTTTACTCATTTAAGGAATGCGATCCCGAATACCTTCCTGATTGGCGGCTTGGCTCTGATCATTGTCATCCTGCTGGCGATCCTGATCGCATATCTTGTCGTCAGAAGAAACAATGCGGTCAACCGAGTCATTGATACCTTATCAATGATTCCATACATCATTCCAGGTTCAGTCGTCGGTATCGCCTTAGTCATGGCTTTCAACAAGAAACCATTAGTGCTGGCTGGTACGGCGATCATCATGATCGTTGCCTTAGTCATACGTCGTATTCCATATACGATCAGATCATCAACCGCGACTTTGCAGCAGATCCCGATGTCGATCGAAGAGGCAGCTATCTCGCTTGGTTCCAGCAAGCTCAAGGCATTCTTTACGATCACTGTGCCGATGATGGCTAACGGTATCCTGTCTGGTGCGATCATGTCCTGGGTCACGATCATTACCGAACTTTCAACGGCGATCATCTTATACAACCTCAAGACGATCACCCTTACGCTGGCTACCTACACATATGTATCAAGAGGCAACTATGGCATCGCAGCAGCTTATGCGACGATCCTGACTTTAGCGACCGTCATCTCATTGCTTGTATACATGAAAGTTACCGGCAACAAAGAGATTTCGTTCTAGTTAATTAACGATCATAAAACGGAAGTTTCAGTTTGACAGCTTCCGTTTTTTCTTTGCCTTTGATCCCCCTTGACGGCATGAAAAAATACATACTAAAATGAAATCAGAAAAAGTTGCTTCTGTAGAAGTATAAGAGTGAACGGTATGTTCATATCAACGAATTAAGTTGGCCGGCTTTGATAAGTCGGCCTGTTTTCTTAAGAGGATACAGGGGGTAATGATGATAGATAAGTTCCGGGTAAGTCTTTGCTGTCCGCTTCCAAGAACCGGTTTTGGTAGTGGCGATGTTCATGTTGAAGATGAGATCGCTCAGCTTGAAACTTATCTGACAAAGGCAGAAGGAGCGATCGTGGTCTTCCCGGAAGGATACCTGCTTACAAGCCATGTGAAAAAGGCTGAACAGCTCGCAAAGAAATATAATAAGTGGCTGATCATTGGATCGGAAGATGATGGTGAACAGAAAAGTCTTTACACCCTGGTCATCGATCCCGATAATGGTGAGATCTATAAACATTGCAAGACTTCTTTAACTGATGGAGATCGAAGGAATAAAGCAAAACAGGGAAACGAGATCTCAGCAGTCGATACGCCTTTTGGCAGGATCGGTACAGTCTTGTGCTATGAACTTCATTTTCCTGAAGTAGCCAGAATTGAATGTCTCCAGGGAGCCAGGATCTTATTCAACACGATCGGCACCGGGATGTGGCATGAACAGCAGCTGGATGAATGGACCACTTTGGCAAAAGCCCGAGCCATTGAAAATCGCTGCTTTGTGCTGGGCTGTACGCATTTCTGCGACCCGATCCCTTTGATGTTTGGCTATGATCCCCATGGCAAAGAACTGTTAAGACTTAGAAATACAGAAGGTTTAGTGAATGTCGATATCGATATGTCATTAATTGATGAAAGAGATTATTTTAAAGACAGAAATCCTGAAAGCTATACAGAAATCGCAAGGAGGCAATAATCATGAGCACATTTCTGATCAAAAATGCCGATGTGGCTAATTTTGATGATCTGAGTACTTCAACCAAAGATATTCTGATTGAAGCGGGAAGGTTTAAAAAGATCGCCGACAAGATCGATAAGAGCGAGTGTCCAGGGGCTACGCTGATCGATGCCCACAACATGCTGGCACTGCCTGGTTTTGTTGACTGTCACTCTCACGCCTATCAGACTTTCATTAAAGGACCACTCGATGATCTGCTGATCACTGATTGGCTGGTCAGGCTCTTCACCTTTGAAGATGATATGAATGAGGAAGACTATTACTATGCGACTTTGCTTTCCTGTCTTTCAGCAATGCGCTTTGGCACGACAACGATCAATGAGATGGGCGGCATGATTCATCTCGATACGATCCTGCAGGCTTTTGAAGATGCAGGGGTAAGACTGACTTTCGGTATTTCAACGACGGATATTCCGGAAAATGAAGTGACACCGATCAT
>CADCOR010000265.1 GCA_902803055.1 uncultured Erysipelotrichaceae bacterium | reverse complement strand
TTGATCGTAAGTACACCGGAAGAAGGATCTACACCAATGTAGTCTTCGCTTCCTGTCTTTACTGCATAGCTTATTGTGCCGCCTCCTGTTGCCGGTTTTGTTACTGTGGCAATTACTTTCTTGCCGGTATCGCCATAGGAGGCTGTTACATCCTCAGCCGTAATGGTCTGTGTATCTTTATCAGTAATGGTAACTGTAATAGTCTTGGTATCTGAAGCCAAGTAATTGTCGTCCTCTGCTATATTTACATTTACTGTTACTGTACCTGTCGTATCGCTGGGCTTTAATACACTTCCTTCCAGTGAACAGCCTTGTGCTTCACCGCTTATCTGATAACTTACAGTACCTGTAGCACCGTTTAATGAGACATTGTCTTTAAGATCAACAGTGTTTCCATTTTTCTTAACATAAGCGTTGCCCGAGACAACTACCGGATTAGCTGCTTTATCTACTGTTACAGCCACATCTACATTGTTTACGGAACTGTAGTTATTTTTATCTGTCGGAGTGAAGTTGGCTTTAAAGCCGTGTTTACCAACTGTACCTACACTGGTCGTACTGTCAGTCCATGACCAGCTACCCGGAGTATTCCCTTCCGGGTTGCTCAGTTCAACGTCAGCGAGTGTCTGACCATAGACTGCCTTTAAACCGCTAGGAGCGTTGGCTATAGGATTGGCCTTGGCAACGGCATATTCCACAAAGGCAGTAGCTATGTTTTTACCTGAACCAAGTGTAATACTTGCCTTGTAATCTCCTGCATTTGTAGGAGCAGTCTCTGTTGCTTCTCCGTATGTTCCACCGTTCTTTAACTGATACTGTACCTTTGCATCACCCTGGATGCTGTTGGCATCTGTGATCTGTGCTGCCGGTTCATTACCATCACCATAAGTCGTATGTAATGGAGCAGCAATGGTCAGAGTTGCTTTACTGCCTGGAAGATCACAGTTTGCTGCTGTACACTCTGCAGTGATAGTCGCTCCATCAGCAGAATAGTTAAAGTTATGCTTATGGCCAGATAGCTTCAGTTCATTGTCTTCAGTTGTATCAACTGAATAACTGCTGTCATCACTGAAGAAATTATTTATATAGTCGCTTGCTTTGGGATTATCGCTAATTGTGAACACACCAGGTTGCTGCATAGTCACACCAATAGACGCGGTATCCGTCAATGAACCGGTGATAGTTATTTTTCTGCCATTATACAATTCGACATTATTCTTCTCTGCACCCTTCAGGTTCCCCGTAATGTTTGCGTCTCCGGAAAGATTGAACGTGGCGCCGTTACAGACATAAACACCGCCGCCGAAAAGGCCCGCTGTATTACGGGTGATCGTACCTCCGGTCATAGTAAACGTGCTGTTGCGACCGACATACACACCGCCGCCCTAGCCGTAACTACTGGCAGGATTTGCAGTGTTGCCGACGATTGTGCCACCTTCCATAGTGAATGGTCCGCCGGCATACACACCACCACCGTTTCTACCGAAGAAGCTATACCCCAGACCTCCGGTGATATATCCTCCGTTGACTTCGATTGCTCCTTCAGAGCTTGTATCGCTGACCACTTTTCCTCGTCCACTTGAATCCAGAGTAATATAGTGCACGCGGGTCGGATCGCCATCTGTCATAGTCAGACTCACTCCGTCGTCAATAAAGATCACGGAACCACTCGTACCGGTGTAGAGTATGCCATATCCGTTAAGATCAAGAACCCTTGTGCCACTGGCTTTCTCGAGATTGACATTGCTGCTCGTCTCTACATCCGCAAGCAGTTTGAGGGTCGCGTCGTTCGCATTTTTCCACTCGGTCACAGCCGTAGAAAAAACTGTGTAGACTTTTGCTGTACCGTCGCTTAGTGTCACTCTGGCAACAGGATCTGCAGCAGGAAACTTGACCTTCTTAATATCGTTGTCAAGTTTTCGCGCTGCTGCGCTGATTTCAATGTTGACCTGCCCAGTATCTTTCCAGCCTATACCATTAACTGCATTTATAACATTTCCAGATAATGCAGCGTTACCGCCGGATGCAGTCAGAACGGCATTTGCCCTTATCTCGATGGTTTCCTCGTCGTTTGCCAATATTCCGTAGCCGTTTGTAGAAGTGGCTGTGACAGTTGCACCGTCTATGTTTACTCCTCCGAATAATGCAGCATTGCCACCGGATGCAGTCAGAACGGCATTTGTCCCTAATTCGATAATTTTCCCGTCGTTTACCGCTATTCCTTTGCTTTTTTCAGAGGCAGCTGTGACAGTTGCGTTTCTAATACTTACTCCGTTAGCGCCAGTAATGGCATCGTTATTAGCTTCGGCTGAAAGGTTGACTTCCGATATCGACAGCAAATCGTAAGCGACAATCGCGCCATCTGTTATGCCATCCGCAGTAACATTCAGCGTTCCATTGCCGTTTATCGTTAAATCGCCTGTGCAAACAATTCCGCTTCCAACTTTACTGCTGCTGCGGATACTGTTTGTAGTACCGCTTGCTACGTTGATCGTCAGATCATCGTCATCAATATAGATGCACTCTGTGTAATTACTTCCTCCAAAAGGATTTGGTTCGGTGATTACTGCACCGTTCAAAGTCAATGTTTTTGTATCAGGATCATAGCTTACTTTGCCCTGGTTCTCAGTGCCATATAATATATCATCTTTGTTTGAACTATCCACCTGTACACCACTGATCGTTATCGGATAGACAGTCACTCCCGGGAACTGCACTTTCTTAATTCTGCCGTCCAAAGACTGTCCTTCGGTTTTGATCCAAATGGTTGTTCTGCCTTCAGTGCCTGCTGTATCTTCCCAGCCTGTACCGGCAATGGCGTTTTTAACCACGCCACTAATTGCTCCTGCTTTTCCGATTGCAGTCAATTCTGCACCTGTATTAATGACGAGAGTGTCAACAGAAATACCATGAGTTGTTGTGTATTCGCCTAAATCATTAGCAGAAGAAACAACTGTACCACCGTTAATCGTCAGATTTTTAGCGACGATGCCATTGTTATAATATCCAGAAGCAGCCGAAGTCACCGTACTTCCGTTTATTTCCATATCACCTTTTGCAAATATGCCTGAGCATGTACCTCCGTTGCCGGCTGTAACTTTTAGTTTTCCTGTTCCAGAAAAGGAAATCTTCGCATTTTCTGTTGAATAAATGCCATATGTAAAACCATAAGCGAAGTTGTTGACACCCACGATGTTCTCAGAACCGGATTCCAGATAAATATTCAGCGCATCTGTTCCGTTATAGTAGATTCCGTATAATGGATTGTTATCGTCAGGTTGGATATTAACACCATTCAACTTCAGTGTATTTGACTCGGGATTATAACTTGCCCTAACTGTTCCGGAATCTTCAAAAATATTATCCTTGTTACTGTCTGTTACCTCTACGCCGCCGACCGAAAGATGATACGAATATGCCTTCCATGTGAGGGTTTTATTATTATAATCAGACAAGTCAGCTTTTGCCTGAATTGCGTTCCCTCCATCATATAGCCTCATCATACTGGCCGACCCATAAGCAAGTTTTTGATTTGTAGCAAATGCTTTATCAGCAATTGTTAGCGTCTCATTTTCGGCCGCCGGTCTGAAAATCACTGTACTTAGATTGCTGCAACCATTAAATGCATTATCTCCAATATGCGCTACGCTTGAGTCAATGGTGATCCTAGTCAATGCTGTACATCCGACAAAAGCTTTATTGCCAATGCTAGTTACAGAGCCTTCTTCTTCAAAAACAATAGTGGTGATTTTTTCACGATCCTCTTTCCAAGGGTGATCATCGGCACCAAAGTTTTTCATATTCCCTGTACCGCTTATGTGCAAGGTTTTATTAATGTCATCACTCGTGAGCCATGCTGTTACAACGCTGATTCCATCTAATTCTTCAATATGCCAGGGGTTGCCTGGTGTGCCGCTTTCGTCTGCATACGCTGTTTTGCTCGCAATAGGCAATATGCTTATCACCATCATGATCGTCAAGAATATTTTTATTACTCTATTTTTCATAATCATACGCCCCTTTTGAAAGCTGTATTTTAAATTAACCACAGTTTAAGTCAGTACCGCCATTATTCAGAAGAATCTATGAAGCCGTCTATATCAATAATATGAAATTTAAGGTATGTATATCAGTCTGAATATGAAAGGAAATTACCTGTCCTCACATGTGCTGACTGAGCCCTTTCAGAATTTTTCTTTTCTTAATTATATACTTTTAAATCTTTAATATATATAATCTATTATCAGGCTATCTTTCAGATTTTAAGTCATCTTCAAATTCTGATCATATTTTCACAAAATACATAACAAAGGCGAATTTGGTTGCCTGTTCAGATTTTCGTTTCATATGTGACATCATGATGGATTATGCGATATTATACCGATATGATTCAGTGGCATCTGCATCTTTGTTTTTGATTCTCTTGCCTTATTGCAGTCAGTATCTGCATTAATATTGTTAAGACGAAAGCACAGGCAGATCACGTTGGCGTCGGAAACTGAAGCAGGATAGATATGTCTGGATGCAGTTATAATTCATGTCAGGATAATTGTTTATCTGCTGCTCAGATATTCAATATATTAAGCAAACTAAACGAAGGAGGAACCTGTATGCAGAAATCATTTAAGGAGTTTTTTTGAAAAGGATTGGGTGTTTAAAGCATCTGTATTATGCGCCTCAATTCTCTGGCTGATAAATGCAGCATACAATTTCGCAGCCAGAGGTTTTACCGCTTTGATGATTGAACTAACAGTCGGCTTATTAGCCATTGTTCCGACACTAAATGCAATTGTCTGCATTGAATCTAAAACGGGAACCTACAAAATCGGAAGCTGAGATCGACACGATTATTTCATTATCAAAAGTTGCCATATCATACTGGCAACTTTTTTTGTTTTTATACTTAAGCTTAAACAAAATGATTCCTGATTTAAAGAAGCATCGGCTTGCAGCTCAGAATTCTTTTTGCAGCTAAAGCTCAGATCTATTGTTCTTCTTTTCGATAATGATAAGTAAGATCAACAGCGAATCCGGAAGGAGCTGTCATCATAACCGATTTAGATGATTCCGTTTCCGTTATCTTGCCGCCCTGAACTATTGTAAAACCATGCGCAGTCAGCAGTTCATATGCTTCATCAAAATCGCGCACATTAATCCTGATTGCCGTCAGATCCTGAGGGATCACATCAACCTGTGCTATATCGATATGATAACCATTGGCATCCTTCATCCTGACACTGCTGTCTGTCAGTTTATCAATACCGGTTTTTCATGTCTGCGTTCAAAGCCCAGTTCTTCAAAAAGACTGATAAGATCATCTGCTTTTGCTGTAATTATCATAGGATTAAAAGCTGTGATTTTCATTGAGTTCCTCCATTATTTCGCTGTTGGCAAATGCAGATAAATTGTACCCTAACCAATAAGAATGTTAACTGATAATACAATCCAGGGTCTCTAAAAACTCTATAGTCCTTCAGTAAGAACTATTTAATTACTTTTACATGGTTCAGTTAACTATATTTTACAGTTGCTTTGGATACTGTATTTCGTCTTTCTGTATATTTACAATCAGCCTAAATTAACCGCAACAGTTTGCACTGTTGCGTATCGTTGTTCCAGAACTCTGACAGCGGCAGTTTATTAATGCGACAGATAATAGCTGAATTCAAAACCTTGTGTCCAACGATCAGGATATCCTTTCCCTTACTTACATCTGACAGAACCTTCTGCGAGAGAAAACTGTCTACCCGCTCAAAGAGCTCCGCTAATGTTTCAGCTCCTTTAGCCACTTCTTTATAGGCTTCCGGTTCCTTAAAAAGCACATTGATCTCGCAGTCTGGATCTTCTGCATAGTTTACTGTTCCTTCATATTCACCAAACGACATCTCCTTAAGTCTGTCATCAGCAATGATCGGAACGTCTCTGCCATTTAATAAAATCTCGGCAGTCTGTGCTGCCCGCTTAAGCGGTGAGGAAAAACACAGATCAAAATGGACATTTATATATTTATCATGAGCTGCTTGAGCCATTAAACATCCTTCTTCATTTAAGGGAATATCAGTCTGCCCCTGCAGTTTACGAAGCTCATTCCATTCAGTCTTTCCATGCCGCATTATGTATAACATATCATCCCTCACAATGACTGTTCTTCAAATATTTTTCAAAGATTGTATTCATTCTCTGACGTAATCTTTAAGCCAATGAAAGCTGCCGGTCCTGACGACATCTTCGCCATAGATGGTCTTCCAGTCTTCTTTCATTGAGACGACCACAAAACCCATGCCTTCCCACTTGTCACGCAATTGCTTTGCTTTGGCAGAGTTGCCATAATCGCGCATATCATCATCAGCGATCAATTGATAGGCGGCACTTTTATAGGCCTCGTTGCTCAAAGCGTAATTATGCATGCTGACATCGCCAGAGCTGTTGCCAAAAGACAGGACCGGTTTGCGGTCGATCTCCTGAGCGATCTGCAGGACCTTGCTGGTCTTGATGTTCTTGATGATCAGCCTGTCAGTGCGCACCAGCGTATCTTTGCCGGTATACTCATAGACATAGTTTTCGGTATCACCCTGATCTTTTGCTTCCAGTTCCACATCGGAACCGATGATGTTCTCATATGGCACATCGATCACCCCTTCTACAAAAGTACGGACAAAGAAGCGGTCGGAACCGGTGACGATGTAGCACTTGAAATCCTTGCTTCGCAGATAGTCAACCACCTCAGCCATCGGCAAGTAGTAGGCATTGCCATAAATGAGATTCTCAAAACCATCGACATCTTTTAACAGAAAACCGGTGACATAATCGGCGTATTCATTCAGACTCATTCCGGCAAAAGCCTTGGCTTCATGACTGGAGAAAGTATAATCAAAATCTTCCGGAAACGATTTATCCATCGCGTGATCAGCGATCATATAGCCGAATTCTTGCATTTCCTCATCTGCTTCATAGTTTGGATCATTGAATATCCGCTCCATCAGCAGTTTCACTCCGATATAGGTCGGACATAATTCCGCCATCAAAGTGCCATCCATATCAAAAGTGGCGATGCGATCAGCAGGCGGGATGTAGTTTGGCGATGTTTCATCCGTCACATCCTCGACATATTCGATCAGGCTCTTCAATGACGCCGCATCTTCATTCCAGTATTCAAATGTTTTTTCATTCTCGCTGGCAGCTGTTTCTTCTTCAGGTACGGACTGTTTCCATAAACCGAAACAGACCAGGCACAGTACGATCAGCGTTATGATGATCACGTTATTTTTCTTCATTTTTTGTTCCTTTTATTGCTTGTATGAAAAGATCTATCTGATCGGCAGCAGTACCTCTACCGAAGCGTTATCGATCTTGAAAGAGTAGACTTCATCTTTCTTATTCAGGGAAACGCCCATATTCGCATCATCTTTTCGGCTGCGCGGCGGATCCTGGGCAAACAGATACAGTTTCAGGACATGTCCTTTTTCAAGTTTATATTCGCTTGGTGTCAGTATGATCTTGTAGTCACTGTATTTGCCTTTTTCGGCTGTATGCCACTTGGTATCCAGGACAGGATTTTTTTCATCAGCTTCCGGATCGAGAAGATCGACCCAGCCAAAGGCAAAAGCTTTGCAGAAAGTGTATGATCTGACATACTCTTTGATCTTGCCCGGATCATGTCCCTCACCGTATTCATAGGTATCGGTTGTTTTGACCGGAATGCGATAGCCGTTATTAGTATTTATCATATAAGCCTCAAAGGCGCTTCCATCAGCCATCTCATCCATCAGAACAGCTGTGACCATCAGGTTATCTTTATCCGTATCTTCGGTGCTAAGACGCACATGCACCTCCGGTATGCCGGAAATAAGCGCATTTTCCGGAAGCGGGATCTCATAGACAGCCGCTTCTTCTTCATTCAGATCATGATAATACTGATCACTGTCAAAAGCGTCATTTATAAGTGCACTGGCAGCAGCGTCCAGATTCCGTGAATGGATCAGATGTTCACCGCTTTGTCTTTCCGGTTTATAGGAAGCAAGTTTCAGATCTTCCCAGGCATCACGATTTGAATATGCCGCATCGATATTGCTTTGAACATTAATTTCCGGCAGTTCCTCAATGCCGTTATCCACATCATACAGATAATGACAGAGCCATTTATTAAGCAGTTCATCAAACAGCGTATCACCAAACATCTTACCGAAGATATGATTGTGGCCATCCTGATGCAGGATGACTTTGACATCCTGATTTGCTTTCTTGAAAGCCTGATACATCAGATTGCTTTGCGTCGTCATGACGTTGAAATCATTGAGGCCATGAATGATCAGTGCACTGCATTTTATCTTTTCATAATCTCTTGAATAATCCAAAGCCGCCCAGGTCTCATCATAGTTGCCATTGGCTTTCTCTTCATCGGCCTTCTGCTGTCTTAACCAGGCAATATAATCCAGATTAGGAATCAGCCAGGCATCATCCTTGAATGATGAGGCCGCATTCATGGCCGAAAGCGTTTCTGAATAATGCGGATACGCATTGATCGCTACGCCCTGGGAATTGGTATAGCCATACCAGTTGGCGATTCCCGCAATAGGAATGATCGTCTTAAGACCTTCAACCCCGGTAGTCGCGACTTCATAAGGCAGCGTACCGCCATAAGAACCGCCGATCATCGCAACATTGCCATTGCACCAGTCGGCAGTGATCTCAATATTGTTTTCTTTATCCGTAAAGGCTTTCCTGTTGCCGGCCAGCCATTCAACAACGGCTTTATGGCTGTCTCTTTCCAGATCGGTTCCGCACAGTTCATAGCCTTCCGAACCATAGGTGCCGATACCTCCGGCCAGAACGATCGCAAAACCGCGGATCAGATAGTAATCATAGAGGTTCATCGTATAGTAACCAGGATTGTTGCTCGCGGGAACGCTGTAGATCCACTCCGACTGATCAGCGTTTTTGACAGCCGTCATAGTATCACTTGAACCAAGACTCTCTCTTTTTTCACCGGGATTATAGAGCTTTGTCTTATCGAAAGTATCTTCACCAAAAGGAGATTCCAGCAAAGTTACCATATTCTGGACTGTTCCGGTTGTATAAGGTGTCGGATCATAGATCGCTGCTGCTTTATATTTTCCTTCAGCAGCACTTTTCGGCAGCTGGATCAATACCTTCACAAGATCAGCCTTGCCATCGCCATCCGTGTCATGATCAGTCTCAACATAGACACAATAGCGCAAGATATTACTGTTCGCATTGTCTGCCGATGGATCACTGTAGAGCGTCATCGGCATCGCCATGCCATCTTCGATCTTAAGCTTGCCATCATATTTCTTTGAATCACTTCCGGCACAGGCTGATAACAGAAAAAGTATCAGTACCGTTATTATTGTTTTGCTTGTCTTTCTGGATCTCATATACTCTATCTCCTTTAATCCTTTATATGCAAAAGCAGTCTTTATCATATTTTTATATATTTCTATAATCTGCTGATTAACGTTTCTATTATATCATCCTGAATTTGCGTTCATTCTGATCAGCCAACAGAAAACCGCAGTCATCACTATGGATTAAACTGCGGCTGATATCATTTTGAAATATGCGATCAGAATTTCAGAAAATCTTTTACACATTCACTGAATTAATACTTATCAGAAGCATCCGCGCTATGACAACTATAACAGTGATATCTGTTCGTAATAGACTTCTTCTTTGACAAGTCGGTTTGTCTTGCTGTCTCTGTATTCGGCAGAAACGACAATATAATCATCAGGATTGCACTTATAGGTCTTCTCGATGCGCTTCTTGCAGTCTTCCAGTGAGTCACAGTAAAAATACCTTGGCTGATCTTCATTTCGGAAACGCCATTTAAAACAGAGCACACACCCATCGACAATTCTGGCTTTCATAATTTCTATTATAGTTTTTCTCTTAAATAAGCAATATTCTTTTAAGCTTTATAACATTATTATTCTTCAACGAACAGGTAATCTGTTCCTTCTTTGAATCTTCTCAGTCTGATCAGATCATCAGGATCCTTGATTCTTGCCGCAACATTAACTCTTTCATCAGCTTCTTTATTTTTAAGGACGACCTGCAGTTCCCCTGAATACCTTTTATAGAGACGGTTATCGATCGTGATCGCACCCGCATCACGTCTGATCGTATTGTTTACTTCTATCTCACTGGCATATTCTGCCATCTGTCTGGAAGACTTCGATCTGAGAATTGCGGAACTCGAATCATAGCGGAAGCAGTGCTTTCCAAGAACGATATCCTTTTCTTTCTGAGAGACCCCTTCTTCAAAAACAACCTTGATCTTAACAGTCTTATCCAAATGTTCATTCAACACCACAAGTGTTGTATAAACTTCCCTGAATTCTTCCTCGCTTAGCCATTCATCAGCCATCAGTATAGCTTCAGCCTGATAATTCAGACAGAGATCACATATTATTTCTCTTAACGGGGCATAGCGATGTTTCTCGATCGTACACAATCCCTGATGCAAAGGACCTCTGGGATCAGAATAAGATGGTACGCTATAACAGATCGGGATGTCGTGTTTTTTAAAATATGAATCCTGCCTGATCGCAAAGCCTTCCTCAAGCCCTGTTTCTGCACGCGGATAGAAATTATGACAGGCTCGAAGTCTGATCTTCGGATCAAGCCTTCTGAAAGCTTCTATCTGTCTATCAATCTCTTCTTCATCATAGATCGAAGCGTTTATGACAAAGCCATCAAAACTTAATTCTTTATATAAGCTGCCGACCTGAGCCAGACTGTAGCCATAATCAAGCCTGAGGAAATCAAAAGCGATATTCTTCATTCTGAGCAGATTCTTTTCATCATTCAGGATCTGAGCGATGAACGGACCGCCGATATCCACTGTAACTTCAAGCCCTTTTTCTTTGGCTTGCTTCGCTGTAATCGCCAGACAATCCAGCTGCATATCAAGACGGTATTCGGGAAGATGCAGCGTCGTAAAAACTTCTCTGAAGCCATATTCAGCAGCCAGCTCTATCGTCTTTTTAACTCTTGATACATACTCCTCATTTAGCTGCTGAGGATATATCGCCACACATCTGCGCATCTGTTTTTCTCCACCTGTTATTGTATTATTCATTTCCTGAAACTTTATGTGCTGCAGCTGCCAATAGACAGCTTCCGTTTCCTCTGTCTAATACATATCGTAGTCGGCAAACCACTCTAAGACAGCTGACCTGATTCCACGGCATGCACGCTTCGCTGCTTGCTTTTCAGCTTTTTCAAGACTCACATATAATTCCGGTTCAAGAGGATTATCATCGTTGCGGATGATGTGTGAAGACAAGGGTCTGACCCAGCTTGGTACTTTGTATTTCATCATTTCCTCAAGAGCGATCACATAGCGCGGTGAGCTGAATCTTGAATCTGCTCCGACTTCACTTAGATCTTCCTGATTTTTCCAGATCTGTTCACCTTCCTCATAAACTGAACATCTGCGGTAGATCGTAATAACATATCTTCCCGCCGGAAGATTATGCGCCCATTGCCGGCTGAAATCTTCTTTTGTCATATAGTCTGAATAGCAGTCGGATGCCTCAGCAATAAATGTTCCCTTCTGCATATCTGTCTTAAACAGCAGCTCGACATTCTCGATACTGAATACCTGATCAAAATCCATAGCCTGAATCACTCCTCATCTTTACTATAAAAAGCTTTCCACTCATCCTCTGTCTGAATGCCGATCGTTGCCGCCGGCATACGCAAAACATGCTGCTCTCTCCAACTGGATATGATCAAACACTCTCTTCAATGAACCTGATTTCCCCCTGATGTGTCCTTTTCAGTTCATCATGCGTCATAGAATCCTTGTAGCAGTATACGACCAGTTGAGGACAGTTTGAGAACGCACCGATCGTATCGACGTTTTCAATCTTCACATCCTTACCCTCGATCCGAGCTTCTTTCAGATTGTTGCACTTATCAAAGGAAGCAAACTGCAGCCTGTTCACACTGGCTGGAATCGTAACCGATTCGATCGGTAATCCCTTGGTAAAAGCCTCTGACATGATCGCGGTAGCTCTTGACGGTATTACAACGTTCTTCTGTATTCCATGGAACTTCTTTAGCGTTGATCCGATCCATTCAAAATCGATTTCCCGAGCCGGAGAATTCTGTATCCGTGCTATATTAGCTTTCTGTTCATCCGACAATTGGTAAGGTTTTACCGAAACTGATTCGGCTTTCTTTGTCTCAGGCGTAGTTACGGATTCCGCATTATTTCGCTTTAGACCGAATCTTGTGAACGCTTCGATATATTTGAATTCGTACTCCTCATCAGTCATGTTGTATTTGAGGATCGCCTGTTTGCGGGAGATCCGCAGTCTTAAGCCTGGAGGCAGTTCCGTATCCTCAAGATAGATCGCAAGGAATGGTTTTCCCTCATCCAATGCAAAACTGATCTCATTCAGGACAGCTTCTCTCGGGGCGCTTGTCGGTGTCAGAATCACAACGAACACAGCACATTTGGCCAGCGCTTCCGCGATCGCATCTGACCATTCGTTACCAGGAGTGATCCCCTCGTCATACCAGACGTGGTAGCCAGCGTCATTGAAGCGTTTGATCTCCTCATATACTCTGTCTTTGTCCAGACGCGCATAGCTTATGAAAATGTAGGGTTCATCTCCCCGGTATGCCGGATATGGGATACGTCCTACGCCAGGTACAAGTTTCGTTTCCATTCTCTTTCCTCCTTTTGCGATATTATCTAACATATAAAATCGATTTCTTGTGGTTCCTTTTTTAATCTCCTTGAATTCGGTAATGTGTTCGTTATAGCCCAATTGTTGTCTTTGGTATATCGTTCTGCTTCGCTGCTTTTTTCCGTAAATGATGACAGGGTGTCCAAACGGGATCGGATCCAGCCAGGGATGAAACTGATCTTCTCGGTATCCGATCGCCTATGATCCTATAAAGGTTACGCTTTCCGGGATCGTGATCTCTCTGAGTGCTCCGCAACCGGAGAATGCCCATGCTTCAATAGTAGTTACACTGTCGGGTATTTCTATCTCCTGAATTCCGCTATCCAGAAACGCATCAGCTTCAATTGTCGTCACGCCATCAGGAATTATGATCTTATCGATTGATGCTTCACGAAATGTTTCTCACCCGATGCGTTTTACACAGTCAGAAAGATAAACGACATCCACATTTTCATCTGCTTCAAACTTTGTCAGTGTTTCGCTTTCAATGATAAAGATTTCTTCAGCCATATGTTTCCTCTGTATTTTTATTGAACTGAATTCCGAAGTCGCAAATACTCTTCCTCACAGGCGCAGCAATCGAACGCATCCTGTGCCCAATTCGCCACACGGGACAGATCGCCTTCGATTACAAGATTTTTCAGATTCGTGCAGCAGCCAAAGGCCCACGTCTGGACCTCTTTTACCGACGCCGGGATTGTTACCGATTCGAGGTTCGGATTGTCCGCGAGTATTTCGGCCTTTATGACCTCCAGGCCCGGCTCAAAGCAGACGCGGCGGATGCCGCAGCTGTAATAATCACCTTCGTCATCCTCTGCACGGATCATGACGGCAAACTCATCGGGCCAGTAATCCGCGCGATGGGAAAACACCTCGTTTCTGTATGGTGATTCCGCCTTGCTGGCAGGTATCCAGAAATTCTCATACCGGACAAGAACGATATTCTCGTCGCAGAGATACGCATATCTCTTTCCTTCCTGAAACAGGACCAGAATTCCATCATCACGCATTATGGCATCATAAACAGGGATTCCTTCGATACGGTCCGTCAGTTCTTCTTCGTCGTCCGGCAGAAAACGTTTGTCACGCTTGTCCTCGCTCCAAGCCCATATCCTGTCATCTTTGAGCCAGACGATGCTTTTGCCGCTCGGGGAAGATACTGCAGCCAGAGGCCAGCGGTCTTTGTCCTTCGCATCCCACCGATCGTCTATGACCGTATTGGTCTGCATTTCTCCGTTCTCCCCGACGATCATCATGATCGATTGCGGTGGCCAGGCCTCAGACTTGGGCCAGATATAGACGCCGAAATGCCTGCCGTCCGGCAGATCGCCGTAACGGCGATAAACCTCGTAGTGCCAATCGTCCGAATCCAGCGAGACATTATAGCGGAAGTCGCATTCTTCCCAGTTGTCTTTCAAACGTGAAAGATCAATGCCCGTAGTGGGCTGAAGTGTTTTTGTCACTCTCAGGCGTTCTATTCTGGCGAGATAGTACTTGATCGCCTCGTACAGGCTGTGAAACCGACAGATGCGTTCATGATCGGGATCGTCGGAAGTCACTTCTGTCGCTCTGCATTCATTGATATACTGAAGCAGCCGCTCGGCATCCGTTGTCTCAAATGATTGGCCGTCATCAAGAAAACGAACAAGCTCAAATTCATCCTGCACGTCCAGCGTTTTCAGAAAATCATAATCTGTTGCAGGCACTTCGATCCTGCGAATATCTGCATTGCAGCCCCAGCCGTAGCACTTTTCATACGTCTCAAAGCATTCGTCCCGGAAATCCAGGTAGCGGATGAAAAAACCTTCATCGAACTCAGGAATGTCCACCCAGAGTACAGCATCATCACGGGACAGTTTCCATTCTTTTATTCCATCTGCAGTGACCCATGCGAACGTTTTTGTTTCGCCCTCTCTGAGCGCAAACACAAAACGGGTAAACCCCTTCATCGTGTGGTCGTCGCCGATCACGGCAGCCTTATTAACCTGATAATTTAAGTCGCCATGATCGTCCAGATCGATATGCAGGAACTCAGATATCTGATCGGCATGAGCAATAAACATCGAAAAACTGTGCCGTATAAGATCAAGCTTCTCCCGGTAGCTGGCACGATTATAAATCTCCCACTCTTCGGTAACGATCTGTTTCAATTTCGTGTCATTCATAGCAATTACCTTTATATTACTGTTCACATCTTATTTATAGAACAATCAGGGAACAGATTCAAATGAAAGGAAACGTTTCCCTGAAGTTGCCACTGTATCCCCATAGCTGAAGCAAGGGGTATTAGTGGCATGGGTTTTGATAAAAAAACAGCAGATCTGAATGATCCGCTGTTTTTGCCAAACTGACAGTTTTTAATGAAAAGATCATTTCCAGAAATCGGCAAGAAATGCTTTGATCTCGGTGATATCTTCTTCGCTCGCAGCTTCAATATTAAGCTGCGGATAGGTTTTCCGGACAGTCCGATCAAGAAATTCTTCCAGACTGACATCAGGACATTTTTTACGGTATAAAGGCATCACAGCCTCCAGAAACTGTTTGTCAGAAGCACTCAGGCCTCTGCCGCCGCCGATATTTGAAAGCAGCTCATCATTAATCTTTTCTAATGCTTTTTTGTCCATGTTTTACCTCCGTATACTTTTGTGAAAACCATGGTGAATCTGCTAATAATATATCATGCATCTCCGGAATAGAAAAGGAAATATTAAGAAAAATACGATCTGAGATAAAAATAACGGGAACATCTTCCCGCTATCTTTAAACATTATCAATTACTCCTTGAACTATAATCAGGATTGCTTTCTTAATCC
>CADCOR010000264.1 GCA_902803055.1 uncultured Erysipelotrichaceae bacterium | reverse complement strand
CTGGTCATCCTCTTAGATGCTTTAAAAGCTTTCCTGGTCATGAGCCTGAATCATTATATTGCTCCGGGCATTGAACAATACTGCGGCTTGTCTGTCTGCATCGGGCATTGTTTCCCGATCTTCGCAAACTTCAAAGGCGGCAAAGCGGTTGCCTGTTCCTATGGCTATCTGTTTGGCCTGGCCCTTTATGTTACACATGAATTTCTTTACACTTTCTTAGCACCGGTCAGCGTCTTCTTCATCGTCCTGATCATGTCGAGGATGGTCTCACTTTCCTCGATGTGCGGCGTCACTTCCGCTGCTATAACGATCTTCTTTTCCGTTGATAAGACGATCGGCTTGCTCGTATTCGCCCTGGCGATCTTTGTCATCTATCGTCATAAGGCCAATATCCAAAGAATAAAAAACGGAACCGAATCCAAGATCGGTTCCAGAAAGAAATCGTCATGATTTCTTTTTTTATTCTTTATAATGTTCTTCACCTGCTTTTCGATAAGTGATGTTATTATAGTCAAGCAGTACAAAGGATCCATCATATCCTATCTTTGTCACAGAGGCATTATCGACCAGCCTGGGCTGTTTAAAATCCTTAAACAGTTCATTCATGATCAGACAGATCGCAAAACTGGAAGTTGAGATCAGGATATTCCCTTCATCATGGTTTTCAACGATCATCTGCAGGCCTTCTTTTAACCGCTGTGTGGCTTTAGAGATACCTTCAAACTTTCCGCTTTGATCATTTTCGTGCAGCAGTGTAACTATTTCGATATCATTGTAAAACTGATATAGACCTTCATAGCCGCTGTAAGGAACGTGTTTTTCCTCAAAGAGAGGACCAAGCATGTCTATATAGGAACCGCCTTCATAGCGGCCATAGCCCATTTCCCTGAAGTGATAATCGGGAATAATTTTCGTCTTAACAGAATTCTCACTTAAAAAAGTTCTGGCGGTATCGATCTGTCTCAAAGTATCACCGCTATAGGCAATCTCAAAAATGGTATCCTTAAGTCCATAGCCGGCACATTTAGCCTGATACAGACCTTTTTGCGTTAAAGGTGAATCATTCCAACCCTGAACTTTTTCCTGCAGGTTGAACCGTGTTTCACCATGTCTGAGCAGAAACAGTTTCAGCATACACTGAGTTTAAAGTTTCTCAAGGAATTCGACCGGCTGATTGTCAAGATCGTTGACGAAGACAAAACGCCTTCCGCTGGAAGTTGTTCTGATCTTCTGGCATTCATAGTCTTTCAGAAGTTCCAGTATCTCATCGACATTATCGACATCAAAAGCGATATGACGGCAGCCATAGGCTTCCGGTTTGCATAAGCGCAATGGTGCATCAGCTTTAAGAAATACTTCCAGCACTGCTCCATCTTTCTCCATCATGATCAGAATATCGTTCTTCTCAGGACGTGCTTCCCTGCTGGTCTCGACAAAGCCGAGCTTCTTATAGAAATCAAGACATTCTTCTTTTGATACGATCAAAGCTACATGATTTATTCCGTTTATCATAATTAATCCTTTCTCTATAGGTTGGAATCATCCGGAAAGACGAGACCAATATCATTTCTGGCTTGAGTAACGACTTTCATCGCCATTAATGAATGATCCAGCAGCATATCCATCTTTTCAAAATCTTTGTTATTATACATCTCTAAAAAAGATATGAACTCGTGTTTCATGCGATGTGCATCAGCTCTTAAATCAAAGTGCTGAGCTTCCTGTTTATTCAGCTGATAATTAAAATCAGTAAGTGTAAATAAAGCCGAACTCGTATAGATGCATCCTTTATTGCCCTGAATACAGTTAATGAATGGTGCACCGCAGTCCTTGGCAGCGATGGAAACACAGTTGAAATCCTTATACTTTAATGTGAGAATCCCTGAGGTATCAATATTGTTTTCGATATTGGCAATATAATGGACTTCTTCAGGTTCACCAAACAGCGAAACAATAAAATGGATATTATAGATATTAAGATCCATTAAGGCACCGCCTGATTTGCGATAATCAAAAGCGGGCAGGATCTCACCTTTCAGAAAAGCATCATAGCGTGATGAGTATTGCGTATAATTGACGCTGACGATCCTGATATCGCCTAAGCTTGGAAGCAATTGTCTGATCTTGAGGAAATTCGGATTATGGATCGTCGAAATAGCTTCAAAGACCAGCAGTTTTCTCTCCTTAGCGATCTTTGCGATCATCAGGGCCTGTTCATAGTTGGAAGTAAAAGGCTTTTCCATGATCAGATGCTTGTCAGCCTCCAAGGCTTTCCTGCCGAAGAGATAATGCAGATGATTATTGACCGCGATATAGACGGTATCGATTTGCTCGTTTTTCAGCATCTCATCGTAATCAGTATAGACATAAGTAAAACCATGTTCAGCCTGAAGCGCATGCAGTTTATCAGCACTGTGAGGCAAGGCACAGATCGCAACTAATTCGATCTCATCAAGTTCATGAATGAACTCAAGAAGAGTATGAACTATGACTCCGGCACCGACAATACCAAGTTTCATTTTATTCGCCCATGACGACGACTTTGCAGCGTCTGCTGCGCGGATGTGTGCGGTCAAAATCGACAAAATAGATATAGCCGGTCTTGCCGGTAGCAAGCACACCATCCTCAACCGCAAAAGTTGTGCTGTTGCCTAAAACAGTCGCTCTTAAATGAGCATCCGCATTCATCAGCTCTTCTCTGGTACCGCTCGGCAGATATTTGAGATAATCATCCCAGGCTTCAACTTCTTCAAAATGTTTGACACCGGGATAATAGTATTGTCCCCATCTGGTCTGATCAGGAATGACCTTGGCCAGGCAATTGTCAAGATCCTGCAAGAGAAATTCCTTGCCATCAGGCATGCGGTCATGAACGTATTCCTCATAGAAAACCGAACAGGTCGTATGCGGTGAAATGACATGGACGACACCATCCCTGATACCGCTTTTCTTTACTATTTCTCTTACCTCATCGGTGATGTTGATATAGGTTGGAGAACCGCCTTTGGATTGAATATTCTGTATTTCTTCTCTGTAAACCATATTTACCCCTTTCTTCAAAAAAGATGGTCTTAAACCATCTTCTTATTCGCCAATAACTACAACTTTGCAGCGTCTGCTTCTTGAGCGGGTGCGATCGTAGTCAACGAAATAGACATAGCCGGTCGTACCGACACCGAGTTTGCCATTGTCAACTTCAAAAGTTACGCTGGAGCCGATCAGTGTAGCTCTCAAATGAGCGTCACAGTTTAACAGCGCCCTTCTGTCACCCCCTGGCAGATACTTTTCGGCATCAGGCCAGGATTCTACGTCTTCAAAGTGCTTGACACCCGGATAATAATAAGTACCGAAATCGTTCTGTTCCGGAATGATCTTCTCGAGACAGTTATCGAGATCCTGCTGTAAAAATTCCTTGCCATCAGGCATCAGATCATGAGTGAATTCCTCAAAGAAGACACCGCAGGTCGTATGCGGAGAAATAACACAGCAGATACCGTCTTTGATACCGCTTTTCGCAATGATCTCATTTACTTCTTTAGTGATGTTGATGTAGGTAGGTTTGCCACCCTTGGACATGAGTCCTTCAATCTGTTCTTTGTATACAGCCATTTTTATCTCCTTAATTAATAGCGCAGATCTTCAGGAAGCTCGCCGGTTTCCTGACCATAATATTTGAATACACGCACAGCTCTGTCAATCTGATCCTGATTGAACATCGGCATCTTGTCCTTATCGATCGACATCGCAATGTAGATCGTCTTAGCCGCTTCTTCCAGATAGACAACAGAATATAATGCCTGTTTTAAGGAATTGCCGACACCAATGACGCCATGATGCTTTAAAACAACAGCCAGCTGATCACCGAGATTTTCCACGGCTTCAATACCCATCTGAATTGAAGCAGCCGAAGAATAAGGAGCAACCTTGACCGGACCCTGAGTCGCATTGGCCAGTGTCGTCAGATTGCAAGGAATCTCATCCATGACCAGACCCAAGCCAGTCGCATAAGGCTGGTGCGTGTGAATGACACAGTTGATATCAGGTCTGTGTTTGAATATATATAATAAAGCAAGTGTATCAACAGAAGCTTTTCTATTGCCTTCTACAATGTTCCCTTCCATGTCTACTACCAGCATGTCTTCGGGAACCATATCATCATAAATCATGCCGCTAGGTGTGACGATGACCAGATCGTTCTCCATGCGCAGTGAAACATTGCCACCGCTGAGGGCGATCAGGCCATATTTATCCATTCTTATACAAGCCTTTAGAACATCAGCTTTTTCTTTTTCAAACATTTGAAATCTCCCAATCCATAACTTATTTTTTTACTCTGAGTCTTCGCTTACCGAAAGTAACTTCCTGTTTTTTATCAGCCTGTTCCTGCTGACGCTTCTTGAAATCTTCTTCATTAGTCCTGCGGGCGATACTCTTCATCGTATTCGGATGCAGTTCGTATTCCTTATCCCTGAGAAACATATACAGTTCATCGGTATCATTGAAATACATACAGTTGATCCAATAGCGGCCTTTCATCATATCAGCCTTATTGATGCGCAGAAAGATCTTGCGGGCCGTTACGAATTCCTTGACCCTGAAAGCATAGATATCTTTCCAGAGGTAAGTATGAGTCTTGCCGCAGCCTTTAAAGGTTATGGCACGATCATCAACGATGATCTCCTGCGGGTTGCCCAGTGAAACATATGTTTCCCAGTAAGTATAAAGACAGACGATCATGACCGGGATGAGAAGGAAATTGACTTTTATGAAAAGGAAATAGAAAAGTGCGATCAGCCCCAAAACACCGGCATAAGCACCTGTGAATTTAACCTTTCTTTTATAAAGTGCGTCTCGATAGACATATGTTTTCTGTGTCATAGGAACTCCTTAAAGAAAAATAAGGGGGAAAAGCAGTTTTCCCCCTTGAATAAGAATAATCTTCGAAGAATTAAGCTTCTTCAGCTGCAGCAGCGTTGACCTTCTTGATTCTGATACGGTTGTAAACAGCTAATGCAACAGCGATAGCACCAACAACAGCGATACCAACGATCGGGCTGATAGTGTTCAGCTTGTAGATAGCCCAAGTTAATGGGTTACCACCATCACAGATTGAAGAAATCTGAGTTCCGGCAGTGAAGTCGAACTTAGCCTGTTCAGCAGCGATTGTGATAGAAGGAGCCAGGTCTGTACCAATGTAGAATGCAGCAATTAATACTACAACACCGATAACCAGAGCTCTGAAACCGTTACCCTTAACAACTGGAGTGATCAGAACGAACATCCAAGGAATAACAGCCAGGTCAGCGAATGGCATGAACTGGTTGCCTGGTAAAGCAACAGCCAGCAGAACGGAAATCGGAACCAGTAACAGAGCAACTGACAGAGTCAGAGGGTGACCAACACCAACAGCTGAATCCAGACCGATGTACATCTGGCCATGTCCTGAGAAGTGTTTCTCAATGAATCCAGAAGCAGCATCAGAAATTGGAATTAAGCCTTCCATTAACAGAGCAGCCATCTTAGGAATCAAGACTAAGCAAGCGCCCATGTTGATAGCCAGTGTTAATACCTGTGCATAAGGTAAACCTGCAGCGATACCGATGATCAGACCGATTACAGTACCGACAAGGATTGGTTCACCGAAGACACCGATCTTATCCTGTAATGCTTCAAGGTCGAAAGTGATCTTGTTGACACCAGGGATCTTGTCTAACAGCCAGTTAAGAGCCATAGCGATTGGAGCATAAGCTGTTGAGAAGCCGTGAGGCAGAGAAACACCAGGTAAACCTAATGAATCTTCAACGTCTTTTGCAGTTAAGTCGCCCAAGACCATGATGATCATCATGTTGAATACAGCAGCTAACAGACCGTAAGCGATTGAGTTAGTAGCGATAGCAACTAATGATCCGGTGAATGCGAAGTGCCAGTAGTCCCAGATATCAACGTCGATTGTCTGAGTAGTACCAGTTAAGATCATGACGATGTTAACTAACAGACATACCGGGATGATGTAAGAACCAACCTGAGTACCGAAAGCGATAGCAGCAGCAGCTGGCCAACCTACGTCGATGACGTTCAGATGGAGACCGAATCTTTCACACATTGTAACAACAGCTGGTGCAAGATAAGTTCCCATAAGACCAGTTACCAGGTTCAGACCGATAAAGCCAACACCTACTGTTAAACCAGCACGGATAGCTTTACCTACTCCTGTGCCCATAATGATACCCATAATAGCAATGATGAATGGCATTACTACTACGGCACCAAGGGAGTTCAGAGTACTGAAGAAATTCAGAATAAATTGCATAATTTTTCCCCCTCCGTTATGAATTTATCAATAACCACTGATGTGGGTTATTGCCATAAAAAATATGCAGATATACAAATAATTAGTCTTCAGGTGTGAAGAATGATTCGATCTGGTCGTAGATCTCTTTAGTGCCTCTGTTCATCAGTAAGCCGGTTGCGACGATAATCGGGCAAGCGCATTTAGTCTTTAAAACAGTGGTAGAGATAACGGCATCATGACCGTCAGACATTGTTGCTGCTTCAGAAGCACGGCACTGAGTAATAGAGTATTTACCCTTGTAGCCTCTCTTATCGAGTTCTTCTTCAATTTTCTTTCTGATATGTGTTGAAGTAACAATACCAGAACCGCAGCATAATACGAATTTTCTCATCAACTTTCCTCCTTAGTTTTTATAGAAATCAGTTCTGGCTCTATCGAGAGCTTCGAACATTTCTTCCAGTTTGGCAATCGGATCCGGTGCAGCTACGATGCCGCTGGTTCCGCCGGTCGCATCAGCGCCGGATTTAATAGCTTTATAAACGTCATCACCAGTAGAGATACCGGCAGCCTGCAAAGTCTTGGTTTCCGGTGATACACTCTTGACGATTTCGTTAGTGGCTCGCATGTAAGATTCATCAGCTGTTGTACCAGTGCCGATCAGACTAGTGAGTTCACAAACCATGCAGTCAGGATGCAATTCAGCGATCGCTCTGGTATCAGCTTCTTCGTTTGAGCAGACAACAGTCAGGATACCAAGTTCATTTGCTCTTTCGATCGTCTTGGCCAGTTCATTGATCGTCATCGGATTTTCCGCATGGTTCAGGAATGTTGCTCTGACACCGGCAGCCTTTAAAGCTTCCGGCAGGATATGACCCATACCACGGCCAGGCTTTAATGATTCCATAGCCTGGGCAGTAACGATCAGATGCGGACATTCTTTAGCGATCATCGCCAGATCAACATGCTGAGCAGTATAAATAACATCGAAATCATACTTGACAGCCAGCTCTTCACATTTTTTAGCCAGTTTTAAGGTATCTTCACCATAAAGATAGGCTTTCGGGTTACATACAAAGAAAGGACTTCTTAATTTGTATTTTTCCATCTGTTTCTGTTTTCCTCCATATAATTATGATCGTAACTTCAGAATACTTCCTGAAGACTGATATGGTTAACTAATTGATTAAATTTTACAACAACATTATTTTAAAGAACAATATATATTATCAATATTTCTGTTCTATACAAAACAGAGCAAACAGCTGATAGAACTGCGTCGCTTTAAGCTTTGCCGGTATGGAACAGTTTGAAATAGAATTTCAGCTTGTTCTTGATGCTTTCATTGGCATCCAGGATCAGTTTATACCAGTTTTTGTAATCCTCTCTCTTGGAAGATTCAATAGCCGCTACCGTGAAATCAGTGAAGACATTGATCTTGGAAAT
>CADCOR010000263.1 GCA_902803055.1 uncultured Erysipelotrichaceae bacterium | reverse complement strand
TGATCAGTTTATACTGATTGGGCGTCTTGCATTTGAATGGCCGTCCATTATAGGAATAAGCAATGATTTCATTGGAAAAATCTTCTTCAACTTCCGGATGTTCATTCACATACATAAAAGACTGTTTGATGAAATCATAATCAATCACATCGCTTTTGATATGTCTGATAATGTAATCCATATGTCTGGAAAAACGGCTGAAAAGCTCAGGATCATCACTGAGCAGCTTGAAATAATCATCCCGGCAGACAATGCCGCAGCCATAAAGATCTTCCAGTAAAGAAAGATTCTCGTCGTTGATACCGACGAGATTCTGAATATCACTCTGATCGAGATTTCTAAACTTATACTTCATATCCCTATTGTAGCAAATCATAGACTTAATTCGATAAATGTTGCAGCCAGGCAGTTGCTCCGATATATGCACAGGCTTTTGATCCATAGCTGTTGGCTATTTCAATACACTCCTTGATATCATAACCGCTTGAGAGTCCCTGAATAAAACCGGCAACAAAACTGTCTCCTGCTCCAGTGCTGTCAATGCAATTGACAGTATGAGCTGGCGGATAATATCTGCCCTGATACAGACATCCCTTTGATCCGCATTTGATGATCACATTTCTGATGCCTGCTTCATATAATCTGGCTTGGCAAAGCAGAAGATCATCATTATGACATAGTTTTTTGGCTTCTGATTCATTACAGAAAAAATAATCCAGACAAGCAAGACACTTCATATCTTTGACATCTTCGTTATTTTTAGGCGTTGAACAGTCTGCGCAAAGTATTTTTCCGCATTTTCTGAGCTGTGAAAAAAACATACAAAGCTTATCATCGTTCAGCATCTTGGAAATAAAAAGCGAAGCAAAACTTACAATTTTAGCCTCATCATCTATATAGATATGATCAAGATCAAGAAGTCTTAAAGAACCATTCTCGCTGCCCACAAACTTTCTTTCACCACGATCATCAATAAAGACAAGTGATACGTAGGTATCAATGTCATTATGAAGGATATCAGAATCGTATCTTATATTTTCTTCATCAAGCTTATTCCGTATCATTCGGCCAGCAGGATCATTGCCTAATAGTGTGCATAACTTAACATCATTTCCAAAATGGGCTAAAACAAGCGCTTCATTTAAGGCATCTCCGCCAAAAGATGTAATGATCCTTTCGCTTTTATAGGAACCGGAAAAGAAGCTTTTTTCATCTGTATTTTTAATCAACAGATCAAGGCACGAAGCACCAACAATATTGATAGAACTCATAACTAAATTATAAAAGAAAACAGCCTTTAAGCTGTTTACTATTTGGATCTTCTTAATTTTCTAGCGTTTTCACGTTTAAGTCTTTTCTTGATACCCGGCTTAACGTAGTACTCTCTTTTTCTTGCTTCGAGAAGAGTGCCGTTACGAGATACCTGTCTCTTGAAACGACGTAAAGCATCATCGAGCTGTTCGTTTTCTTTAACGATAACCTTTGCCATAAATTCACCCCCTTCTCTAAGTTACTTAAAAATTATAATACGAATAAAAAGCAGAAAACAAGTATTATTCGCCTTTTTGAATCAGTTTTGTACCTGAAGAAGTTCCAATGCGATCTGCACCAAGTTCAATCATCTTATCAAAATCTTCTCTGCTTCTTACGCCGCCGGCAGCTTTGACATAACATTTATCGCCGACAGTTTTTCTCAATAAAGCGACATCTTCAAATGTTGCTCCGGAAGTTGAGAAACCGGTCGAAGTCTTTACAAAATCAGCACCGGCCTTAAGAATGCATTCACAGGCTTTGACTTTCTCTTCATCGCTAAGAAGACAAGTTTCAATAATGACCTTGAGTGTCCTGCTGCCACAGGCTTCTTTGACTTTTCTGATCTCTTCAGTGACATATTCATAATTCTGGTCTTTCAGACGGCCGATATTCAATACCATATCGACTTCATCAGCTCCTTTAGCTATGGCATCTTTTGTTTCGCACACTTTAGCTTCAGTAGACATCGCTCCTAAAGGGAAACCGATGACGCAGCATACCAGTACATCAGAGCCAGCCAGTTTTTTCTTGCAGAACTCGATATTGCAGGTATTGACACATACTGATTTGAAGTCATAATCAATAGCTTCATCGCAGAGTTTTTCAATTGCTGTTAAAGAAGCGTCGGCTTTTAACAGGGTATGATCGATATACTTAGACAGTTTCATTCTCTTCTCTCCTTCTTGTCGAAATAAACTTACGGGCGTAATACTTGTCGCCGTAATAGAATTCTCTTCCCAGACCCATGGACAGGAAACGTTCATTTCCCTTTCCTACTATAATCAATGTATCATTTTTGTTCATGATTTCAACACCGATCTCAATGGCCTGTGATCTTTGTGATGTATGCAAAACACGCTTGGAATGCGTAAACTTATTGCAGCGTTCTAAGAT
>CADCOR010000262.1 GCA_902803055.1 uncultured Erysipelotrichaceae bacterium | reverse complement strand
TGATGGAGTTATCTCCTTTAGTCTTCTTTTGAATTATTCCCACCATTCAATATTGTTGGCTTTTCTGTAGAGGAATTCTTCCAGAATTTCCATGAATTTCATATTTCCTACCCTATTACCGTTATAGATGTTGTAGTTATTATTCTCATCGTCATAAGCATATACAGTCAGCTGATGTGTATAGCCTAAATCTTTCATTACCTTATCAAATCCATCTTTAAAGAAGTATACGCCGCTTTTTTCAAGTTTTTTTGCTTCATTTTCAAAACCGTATTTTCTGAATACAGCAATTATATTGTTGATTTCTTCTTTTGTACCGCCGCTTACTGCTTCAAGATCCTGATCTTTGATTATTTTTTCTTCCATAAGTTTACTCCTGTCTTATTACTTGTAATTATATACGATACAGCTGATGTGTTGGGCAGAAGAAAAGGAGAAATTCAATTGATCATTATATATATCATTTATGATAAATGATCAGTTTTACAGAATTCATCAGCCAGAACGGCATAGATACAGCTGTCTGTCCATTCACCTTTGTTCCAGTAATCTTTAATGAAATGGGCTTCTTTTCTCATGCCCAGTCTTTCACACAGAGCTGCAGAAGCACTGTTGCGGGCATCCATATTAGCAAATATCCGATGTACACCACATTCCCTAAACAGATAAGCGATTACCGCTTTCAGAGCTTCATCGCTATATGACAGACCTCTGCAGGCAGGATCGAAAACATAGCCTATTTCCAATGTATCTTTCATATCTGTCTTCATGATTGAAATATTGCCAATCACTTTATCATCCTTCACACAGGCCAGATTCAGTTTCCCCTTTTCGGAAAGTGAATCGTTATTCAGGATCTTTTGGAAATGCTGATGCTTATTATCTTTATTCCAGGCATCATGCAGAAGATAGCGGCAGGTCTTCTCATCCATATAAATACCATACAGATCTTCCAGATCATCCTCTTTAAATGGCCTTATCAGCAGTCTTTCTGTCTTTATCTCAGGGAACATTTCAGCATTATTATATTTCATATTCCCGTTCTTTTTTAATCAATGAATGTTTCATCATCCTATTTAGTATTATTATTTGTGTCCAAAATCAGGAAAAGCCAAGATCACATCCACCATTACGATCGATCCTTAGAGGATAATCTTCTGCCCCGGTATCAATGTGATCTCAAACAAACAGGTCATAAGTTTATATGACCTGTGTTTTTTTCTTATTCATACCATATCGATCTTAAATCTTCCCGAAAATGATCGATAATGTATTGGTTCTCATCCTGCTAATATAATAACGGTCGATATATAGGCAATATAAGACGTAACTACCGCAAGCAAAACAAAGACGATCCACCAAAGCACCGCCGAACCCTTTCCTTGGACCAGTTTATCAGTCGAAGATGCAGCCGAAGCCAGAAGAGGCAGACCGATTATCGGGAACGGACAGATCAGTATCGCATTAAACATGACCGAAAGCAAAGACAGATCGGCAAATAAAGATGCGATACCGGCGATCACTATGATGATCACGAACTTAAGGATCATCCTCGTCTGTTCCCTGAAACGGTGAACGGCATTTTCATCATTACGGTTTATGAAAAGCTTATAACCCGTGATAATCATGAAGAAAGAAACGATGCCCTTGAACAAAGTGACCAGCATATAAGCCAGTACTCCCCGCCCACTCGTCAAGCCGGAAAAGTGATAGACAAGAACGCCATCCAAGTTGTACTTGAATGTGCTGACCATAGTGGCCAGGCCGGCGATGATCGTCAGTATTGCCAGCAAGGTGGTCTTTGTGACCTCAGGATTAGGGCTGTTTTCTTCTTCTGATAAAAGACGGGATTCAAACTTACTGCGGGCTATATTCCAGGAAGAATCGATAGCCCCTGTCGGACAGGCACTGACACACTTGAGACAGCGGATACAGTCCGGACTGTTGGGCGTCTGATTGGTCCTGATATCCATCAGACAGGCTTTCTGACAGCTGCCGCAATTGACACATTTTTCTTTGTCGATCACCAGACGGTAAGTGGAGACCGGATTGAAAACACCATAGATCGCTCCCAACGGACAAAGGTATTTGCAGAAAGGCCGGTAGTAAGCCACCGATCCCAGCATTATCACCAGCAAGATACCCATCTTCCAGAAAAACTGGAAACCGATCGCCTCCCGAAATTCCGGATTCAGGATCATCAGAGGAACTCCCGCCAGTAAAGTGCCGCTGGGGCAGATCCATTCACAGAACCAGGGAATACCGGTACCGGTAACATCGTGGATCAGACTTGTCAGAAGGATGACGAAGACTGCCAGGATCACATAACGCAGATACTTCAGCTGGTTGTGAGCTGGCAGATTTTTTTTCTTGATCGGAAACGGGATCTTATATAAGAGATCCTGGACCAGACCAAACGGACATAAGAAACCGCAGACCAGCCTGCCAAAGAATACACCAAACAAAGCAAGCATTCCGCTGACATATAGAGAGATCCGGTAGGTATTGCTGCCAAGTATCGCCTGTAAAGAACCGATCGGACAGGCACCGATGGCACCCGGACAGGAGTAACAGTTCAGACCAGGTACACAAAGATACTTACTCTTGCCGGTAAAGATCATGCCGTTGGTATAACCGCGGGCATAACCGTTGGTAAACGCAAAATAGAACGCCTGCAGCAGGTGACGGTATTTTTCCGTCCATCTTCTTTCTTTTTCCATACTGCTCACCCGATCCCGATGCACTGCATGCAGACTTTGATCGCTTTATTGAAAACCGCAAAAGGTTCACCTCGTACAGCGCCAGAAACGATCATGACCAGTGAAAGAACGATCAGTGATATAGTTATGGTTTTTCTTTTTTTCTCACTCATCACTGTTTTACCTCCTTCAGTAATTCATCAGTCACTTCCTTGTAGTATTCCATCTTCCTTGATCCGGTAACGACTTTCAGGATCTTGCCCTCACTATCAGTAAAAAATGTTGTCGGTGTCCCGGCGATCATCGAATGAATAAAGGTATCCATTTTCTTATCCGGGATGATATTGCTGAAGGTGACTCCTGAGTCCTTGATGATCCTCTTTGCTTCACTCAGACGCTCATCGATGATCTTTTCGCCTTTATCTGTGACATCAAGCGGTATCCCGATCAAGCGGAATTCGCTTTCAGCATAAGACTTGCTCAGTTCTTCCAGATCAGGAAACTCCGCAATACAAGGCGGACAGTCAGTGCCCCAGACGTTGTAGGCGATGATACTTACAGCTGACAGATCTTTTGCCGCAAGACTTCCTCCCTCCAGCGTATTCAATTCGTAATGCTCAAAGACATCAGTCTCTGCTTCGGCTTCGATCTTCGCTTCATTTTTCCCGAAACAGGTACAGTAGGTAAAAACGATCGCGCTGATCGAAAGAACAAACGCCAGAAACAAGGCCCGTACAGTGCTTACATGAAGCGTTTTTTTCTTTTTCACAGTTTTTTCTTTTTCCATATAATGGTCTCCTGATCAAAATACTTCCATAACAGATTGTTGTTTGCTACTTATTTTTATCAATTTTATATCACAAACAGAACCGCTGGTAAAGCGGCAGCAGGGTCCGTTCTCAGATCAGGCTCTGATCAGTATAGAAAGTTCACATTCACTAACATTGATCAGCGTTGCGGATCAGCCCTTTTCTGAAGTTATCTTCATGTATCGTTATGTCAGACAGCTGCTGTTTGATTCGCTGATGCAAAAATACTTTGGATAGAGAAAGTTGATGCCGGACAAAAAGAAGTTATAGATTATTGCGAGGAACTTAATTTGAAGTATCCTCGCGAATTTAAAACGCCGACATCTGATGATGGCAAATTATTTATATAAAGTTTTAGCTAAAATCAGCCTTTCAGAAACTCAGTTTCGTTGTAGTTCTCGCGAATGAATTTGACGGCTTCTTCATAATCTTTGAAGGCATCATCCATTCCTTCTCTATTGAACTGATAACCCGCATTCCAACACTTGGTAAAGAAATCGACGAGATAACAAAATACAATGGCATAGATTTTAATGATGAAGAAAGCAAATTCGTCTTATTTTTCTTCTCCATTCCTTACCTTTTTTCCATAAAAACAGAATTGTTCGTATAATATACATAGGAGCTAACTATCTATGGAAGACAGAACGATTCTTACGGAAGAACAGAATGAGTGTGTCAGCGGCGGTGTTGAAAAAAAGCCTAATACACCCAAGATAATAACCTGTTTGCACTGCAAATCAACTAAACTTGAAGTGATCAAGACCGTATAT
>CADCOR010000261.1 GCA_902803055.1 uncultured Erysipelotrichaceae bacterium | reverse complement strand
ACTATGAAAAAGCATAAGAATGTTTTAATTATTATTTTCATATTTTTAGTTTTCCTCGTAATCACACTTATTATCTCATGATAAAAAATTGATTCAAATCATTTTAAAAACTAAGTTTAAAAAAGTTCGCATTCACTCACATTGATCAGTGTTGCGGATCAGCCTCAGTCTGAGCTTATCTTCATGTGTCGTCATATTGTGGGGGCTGTTACGAAATGACTGATTTTTAAGGACTTTTTCATTTTGGTATTTATTCCCATTCGATCGTTGAGACAATTCAGCATCAGAAATCGAAGAAAAAGAACTTGAAAACGTCGCGGGGGGTTTTGAAGCGAACCTCGGCTCTTTTGTATATGGAACGGTACACGACATCATTCATCTCGACCATACGTCCTGCCTGCCGCTTCGCAATTCTCCCGAAGGCGACATCCTGTATGGCGAAGATGGAAGACCCCTGGGATGGAAAAACGGGGAATTGATCTTTATCGATCCCACCAGCCGTAAGGGCAACTGGATAATGGCGATGTATGACCACAAGGTCATCGGTTGGGTCAACGCGAAATATGTCTGGTATTGACCCGATTATGACTCTTGGCTTTCTTTGAGCATAGTTAAGACCTGCAAAAAAGTTTACATTTTTCTTATCAGTAAAAGAAAAAGGAAGAATTTGTTTAAAACTCTTCCTTTTGTTTTCGTTTTCGGATCTTTTCAGGATCTTTGATCCCTGATCCGCACGGCAGTTACACTGCCTGTTTACTCATTAAGCAGCAGGGGCTTGTTGCTAAGCAAAGAGCTTGGCGAACAGACCGGCAATGATGCCCCACAGGTCGAAGTCGTTTCCGCCAAATACCAGCATCCAGTTCTGGATCGTGTTGGAGAAGAAGTAACCGCCGAAGCCTACTAACAGGACCATTACGATACCATTGATGAATGAGGCGACGACACAGCCTCTGACTCCGCCATACGCATTGGCAATGATGGCAGCAGTACCAGCTTCAAAGAAGCAGGTGAAGGCCAACGGAACAACGACACCCGGGAAGATTCCCATCGGATTGAAGATGAGGATGGCAACGATACTGCCGACCAGTGAGCACAGGAATCCTAATACGTTAGCGTTAGGACCATAAGGGAACAGTGTCGGGCAGTCAAGGGCTGGGATAGCACCCGGGACCAGCTTCTCTGAGAAACCAGTGAAAGCAGGAACGATCTCAGCAATAAGCATACGGACACCTAACAGCAATACTGTAACACCGGCACCGAAAGTCATCGTCTTATTGAAGAAATAAACGAATGGAGCAGTACCGTTGAACAAGACGGCATCAGCGTTTGGTCCTAACAGAAGAGCCATTACTACGTAAGTCAGGAAAATGACGATAGAGCAGATAATGGAAACTTCACGGCAGAAATTCAAAGCCTTAGGGAACTTGATGTCCTCTGTGCTGTGTGAAGGATCACCAACGAGCTTTGCAACCCCGGCAGCCAACAGCGACAGCGGAGTCGTCGGGTGAGCCAGCGAGAAGCTGTCATCACCGGTGACCTTTTTGACCAGTGGACGCATCAGGTTTGGAGCTACGACCATGTATACAGCGGTAAAGATACCGGCAAAAATGACCAGGCCTACACCTTTCATTCCGGCATCAACACCGGCAGCTACGAATACGAACGGGAACCAGTAAAGCATGTGTCCGGTGAGGAACACTGTTTTGAACTTGGTGAAGCGCGCGACCAGCAGGTTGATGAAGAAGCCGATCAGCATGACGATACCGATCTGCGTTCCATACTGTCCGCCGATATCTACAGATTCACCTGGTGCCGGAGAATTCATGATGGCGCTGAATGCTGTACCGACATCGGTAACGGCACCCTGGATCATGCTGCTGCCTTGTGTCAGAACAAAGTAGCCGATAGCCGTCATGAACGTTCCTCTGATGACTTCAGATGAGTTCTTCTTCTGAAGGATCAGACCCACACAAGCGATCAGCGAAATAAAGATTGCGCCTTGCCCAAAGATCTGGTTGATAATAAAGTCTAGTACCGGATTCATAAATTGTTCTCCTTTCAAAAAGAAATACTATTTTTTGTCTTCCAGTGACTGAATGTAACCCATGACTTTTTCCTTTACTTCATCAGGGTTATTAAAATTGACGACCGTGATCACCGGGACCTTGGCTCTGTCGACCAGACGGTCCGCGATCTCTTCCGAGCAGAAGATCACGTCGCACGGTGTTGCGGCAGCTGTTGCTACATCGCCGCAGAATGTTCTGGCAGTAATTCCCTCTTCTTTCAAGACCTTATCGATCTTCATGCGCAGAAGCAGAGATGATCCGCAGCCGAAGCCGCATACCGCCTGGATCGTTAATTCTTCCATATAATTACCCCCTTTTGCTGCTTATCTTTAACAGAAACCAACTGTTTAAGCCTGTTTATTAAAACTGTTCAGAGCCTCATAGGCTTCTTTGGCGCTCGAAGCTTTCATCAGGGCATCGAATACTGTTTCGTCCATCAGAGCTTCAGCAACTCTTGTCAGTGAATTCATGTGACTCTCTTTATCTGTACAGGCCAGACACAGGATGACCTTGACCGGATCGTTAGGGCTTCCAAAAGTGACCGGTTCATCCAGAATGATCAGTGACATATCATTGCGCAGAACAGCCGGACACGGAGCGGCATGAGCCAAAGCAAAATGCGGCATCAGAACCATGTAAGGTCCCATGTCGTTGACGGCCTGGATCATATTATCGATGTACTGAGAGGTGATGCTGCCGCTGTCGACCAGGATCTGTCCGGCGACTTCTACAGCCTGCTGCCAGCTATCTGCTTTAACTCCCGTTAAAATGTGATCAAGAGATAGGACTCCCATTTCAATCAAAATCACTTTCTTAATTTCATTATACATTACTTGAATCTTTCTGATCTTATTATGTACACTTTCCACATTCTGTTTTTTATTAGCTTTTATTAGTTGTTCCTTTTGTTTAAATCAAAAATGCGGATCAGTCTTTATTCAAAACTGTTTCCGCATTGTTTATTCATATTTACTGATGATCTTTCAGTTGCTGATAGTAGTGCAGGTTATGATCGCAGCCAGATCCTGTCTTTTCACATGCAGATACCTTTACCTGAACTGTTCAAGCGCAACTACGGTCTGCACCGGGTAGTTGTTTACTTGCCGGAAAGAAGCAGCGTCATCTGCCTGTTCCGGGCTTAGATCATCTCCTGAAGCCATAAATCTAGAGCCGCTATTGTATTCGGATCGGTTCCGATACATCGATACCAGTCTCATTATTTTTTTCCGAGTAACCAGTAAAAACTGTCGCCCGATACTT
>CADCOR010000260.1 GCA_902803055.1 uncultured Erysipelotrichaceae bacterium | reverse complement strand
TTTGTTGAGTCACGAATCATTCCTGCCGAGCGGCAGAATCTGGCCGCTATCTTAAAGCGTTACGGTCTGAAAGAATACAGCAGCACAAAGCTGCTTGAACTATCCAAAGGCCGCTGTGCTCAGGATGACTGTGTCCTCATACCTATAGCTGAATTGCCAGTATGGCTGCTGAATCAGCAGAAATCACTTATAAGAGAAGTTCTGCCTTTACGTGATGAATCCCTTCTCTTGGAATTTACGGATGACCGGCTCTTTTTTGTTGATCTGAAACCCATGATCCAAACCGATCGCCGGCTCTCTTTCTTAAAAAGTCATCCGGAAAGAATAGAGGAGGTAAGTCTTGTTCCAGGCGGGTACGGCATATCCTTAAATGGTACGGTCTGCATTATGATCGAAGAGCTCTGTGATCATCTTTGTGATCATCGTTTAACCGCCGACGATCTGCGTCTATATTTTGATAATGCATTGCTTGCGACCGGGGAAGCCTGCGATCGTCTGCATTGTTCCAGACAGTACATCAATTCACTGATCAAAAGAAACAGACTGCAGGTTTTCCGCAAACTTGAAAACGTTCAGCTTTTCAGAAGAAGCGACGTTGAAAAACTGCTGTGGTAGATCACAGATTCCCGTAGCCAATTATTGTTCTTGTGTGGTCTATACAAAACAAAGCACTATGGCTCCTGGGACATCACCCAAGCCGTATCTGCTGCAGATGAATTCTGCAAAGGTATTGTTCGTGTGATAGAAGTTTTTTTCGATGATTATCGCATTCCTGTTAATCACAGCAGTGACGATTACAATATTGTATAAATTGTCAGAATATTATTAATCAAATATTTCTGATTGAATTAAAGACGCCGACGGTATCGGTCAGTACCACGAAATATAATATAAATGAAAGAGTCGAAAAAGAAAAAGGCTTAAACTGCAGCCTTTGTTTTGGGCAAAAAAATGCTGGCGCTTTCACGCCGGCATAAATATAATCTCATACTATTTAATTTTTGTCAAATTTATTTGAAAAGAATTTTTTGAATTTTTGAAACCTCTAAGGCATCATTTATTTGATGGAGATGAGATCCCTGTATATAACGATGACAATCCAAAGAAGTATTTAGCTTATAGGAAGTTCACCATGATCGATTATTTAATGATCAGGCGATCATCAGCAGCGGGATAGGCAGGAATTTCGGGTGCATTCTCGAGATACTCATAGAGCGTATCTTTGGCATCGGTAACGGCAATTGAGATCTTGCTGGTCTGCTCGATCTCCTTCCTGCTTATGCCCATAAAATTCTCAATGTTGTTCATATCATAACTGCGCAGACACAATCTGATCAGCTGCTCATCTGTGACTTCCTTGCCCTTATAAAGCATTTCTGTCACCTCATGTCTGCTTCGGTCATAGACGATGTGCCAGTTTAAGGAAAGCTGATAGAATTCGTGCGCATCACCTTCCCAGACTTCATCACGGCAGATATAACAGATCATTTTCTTTAGCTGTGCCCCTGTCACATTAAAGGTGTAGAGCGGTCCGCCAAACGGGCAGCAGTTCATCATGTCACCCAAAGTAACTATCGGTCCCAGTGAAAGGGTTCTAACTGATCCTGATGTATTTAACATCAGATCGGCTTTCGTAATGGCCTGGTAGATATCAGTAATAAAGGAACCAAGTGTAGTCTGTTTATAGCGGTTTTCATGATGCAGTTCACAATCAAGTCTTCTGATCACGCGGCCGTATTTAAGATCGGTCTGCGTTTTCAGTTCGTTGATGAGATCAGTCATGCGGGAATCGTTTGGACAGGTTGAAGCAGTTATCGGTACAGCCTTCCAGGTATAGGAAGCAACAGAGTTGGTATCTGTATCAATGACGATGTCAAAGCGTCCGATCTGATCAGTGCCGGTACCGGCCTGAACGATCAGGATGTCGTTGACTTTCGCAGGTTCATCCATGAAAGTGTGGGAATGTCCGCCGACGATGACATCGATTCCTAAAGCGGGATCAAGAGAAGCAGCAAGTTTCTTATCATTTTCAAATCCGATATGAGTCAGCAATACCGTAAAGTCGATATCGACGCCATTGAAGGTGTCACAGATCTTCTTTACTTCATCAGCCGCATCAGCAATATCTACCAGCGAGCCGATAATCTTTTCGTTGGCTGCCGAAGACATGACCTGCTCAGTCAGGATACCGATAAACAGGATCTTCATCCCATCGATCTCAGCGATATAGTAAGGCCTGAATAAACGCACGCCGTTGGCCTTGATATAAAGGTTGGCATTGATGATCGGGAAACGGGCACACTTTTCCATGAACAGCAGATGGGAAAGACCATAGTCAGTCTCGTGATTGCCGATAGTGACGACATCAGGTGAAAGCATGTTCATGATCTCGATCGTCGAATAGCCAAGATACTCAGAATCAATGACGGAACCTCTGAACATATCGCCGGCTATGCAATAGAGCACATTCTTTTCTTCGGCTTTGACTTTGGAGATGTAGCCTGACAGCATTGAAACACCGCCAACGAGTTCATCAGAAACGTTTTCCGCCAAAAAATCTCCATGCATATCATTGGAATGGAGCAGTGTCAGTTTTTTATATCTGGTATCTTCCATACTAAAATTATAACAAAGCCCAAAACTTATGACACAGAACAAAAAAGAAAATTACTGGTCAGCTGTTATCTCGACTAAGCCCAATTCCTTATACAGCTGATAGTTGTCATCATAGAGACCGCAGATAACATCCATACCCACACTGGGAGAAAAGGCTTTCTGGATCACGATCTCCCATGAGCCATACTTTTCAAACAGCTGATCGGGTGTCGGACCTTCTTCATGTCCATAGGTCTCAAGATTGCTCTGTCTGATCTTGGCCAGACCTTCCGGATCATCCTTCTGGCTTTCAAGGCGCAGCCTGTTTCTTTCTCCCGATACAGCCCGCGCTATTTCTTCCGTTGAAGCGCCGTCATCTCTCATCTTATAAAGGATGTCGACCATCGATGCCATCTGTCTGTTATACTCCTGACGGTTTTTCTTGGCGCCAGCGACAAATTCCGGATCGCTCCAGTCATATTCGGCATAGGTGCCAAGGCGAGTGGAATTCGGGTCAGGCGAAAAACCATATACCGCTTCCGGATCCTCAATGATATCCTTCATCGCTTCCGGGTTATCACGCGGGTCGTGGATATATTTAAATGCCTCAGGCTCAGCTGTTTGAGCTTCGCTGTTTTGAGGCGTCTGCTCTTCTTCTTTTCTGTTCTGACATCCTGTTATAAACAGCAGGATCATCAAGATCATCAGGATCTGTTTGGTTTTCATAATTTATCCTTTTTTTGTACTGATTTATATTCATTGTTTTCTGCCGGAAACAAGATACATGCGTTCATCAGAGATGATGTCTGTGACCTCAAGATACGGTGCAAAGAGCGAAGCGAGTTTTTCGGCTTCCGGAAGTTCGCGTTTAAGATCTGTAGAAACATTGATGTGATGAGAATTGATCTTATCCCGGGACATGCCATGGGCGATCGTCAATATTCCGTCTTTGTTTAACAGGGTGGAGAGATGGCTTATCAGTTTATCGCCATCAGGAAAATGCGGGAAGGCATTGTAGATGATGATCGCATCATATCGGCCGTTATTATCAAAGGTCTCGGCATCCGCACAGATCACTTGGACCTTGCCGTCTTTGAATTTGGAATCAGCTATCGCACACATTTTTGCGGAGAAATCGATAGCTGTGATCGAGCCAACATCTCTTTGCAGGTAAAAGGGGATCATGACACCGGTCCCGCAGGCCACATCAAGAACATCCGAGCCTTTTGTGACTCTGCTTATATCGAGGATCGTATTGATGATCTTTTCATCGATAACCATGTCATCATCCCATGATGAAGCAAGGCGATCAAAGAATGCTTTTATCTTTTCCTTATTCACAACACCCATTATACCAATAAAAAAACAGGATCACCCCTGTCATAATTGACTAAGCTGTCTGAGGCTTAAAGTGTCCTGTTTCTGAGTGACGCAAAGGCCTGTGAGCGCTGTATGTCTTCATTCATTTCGACTTCATTCAGTTTCTGCTGAACAATCTGCAATGCTCTGCCTCTGAAAAGCTTTGCAGCCTCAGAAGTCGGGGTAATGCTGCCAAGTTTTTTGATCTGATCTTCGTTGAGAGCGACACCGCCAAAGATAGCGTCAAGATCTTCATCGTTTAATTGTTTGCCCTTCATATATTGTCTCCTTGAATGTTTATTGATATAAATATTTGTCATCTTAATTATAAACTATTAAGCATTATTAAAGATAGATGCAGTGAGTGTAGAATATATTCATAGGGAAAAACAGGAGAAGTATTATGTCATTAACAAGTCTGTACTTAAGATATACATATGGCAAAGGAGATCGCAAAAGAGATAAGGGTCTTACGACGCCAGAAGATGTCGTGCGCTATGACGATATCGCTTATGGCAAGGATAAAAAATGGCAGATCCTTGATGTCTACAGACCAAAAGGAGCTGAGGGAAAACTGCCGGTGATCATGTCTGTTCATGGCGGTGCCTGGGTCTATGGCACAAAGGAAGTCTATCAGTTCTATTGCATGTCCTTAGCTCAAAAAGGTTTTGCGCTGGTTAACTTCAATTACCGTCTGGCTCCTGAACACCGCTATCCGGCGCAGCTTGAAGATATCAATCTCGTCGTGAAGTGGATGATAGAGAATAAAGATGAATACGGCTTTGATCTGGATAATGTCTTTGCGGTCGGTGATTCGGCAGGCGGACATCTGCTTTCTGTATACAGTGCAATGCTGACAGACAATGCGTATGCTGAATATTATGGTCTTGAACTGCCGCAGAATTTTCACTTCAGAGCCATTGCCTTGAACTGCGGTGTCTACTATCAGGAAATGCCTGAAAAAAAGGACGGCAATTTATCCTTGCTGAATAACCTGCTGCCAAAAGGCTGGACGAAGAAAGATCTGGATATGCTCAACAGCTTTGACAAGATAAAGCCAGGCTATCCGCCGGTCTTCCTGATGAGTGCCAATGGCGATTTTCTCAGGGAGCAGCCTGACTATCTGATCCCTTCACTTGAAGAGAATAAAGTTCCTTATGAACTGCATATCTATGGCAGTGATGACAACATCCTGCATCACGTCTTTCACGTCAATATGCGCTCAGCAGACGCAAAGATCTGCAACGATGAAGAATGTGCATTCTTCAGATCATATATAAAGTAAAGGGAGTTTTATAGAAATGATTGAATTTATTAATGTTTCCAAATCCTATAAAAAAGGCATCAAGGCTGTTGATGATCTGACATTGAAGATCAACGATGGCGAGATCTTTGGTTTCTTGGGTCCTAACGGGGCGGGCAAGTCTACCAGTATAAGAATGCTGACAGGGATATTGAATATTGATGAAGGTCAGATCCTGCTTGATGGCAAAGATATAGAAAAGCAGCCGATCGAAGCCAAGCGCACTTTCGGTTATGTCGCTGATGACCCGGATCAGTTTCTGTCTTTGAAAGGTATCGAATATCTCAACTTCATGGCTGATGTATATCAGGTAGAAAACCGCAAGGACATCATCAAGAGTCTGACGGAAAAGTTTGAGATCGCTGATGCCTTGAACAGCCGGATCGAATCATACTCCCACGGTATGCGTCAGAAGATCGTGATCTGCGGCTGTCTTTTGAATAATCCGAAAAACTGGATCCTGGATGAACCGATGACCGGTCTTGATCCAAGGTCTTCTTTTGATCTGAAAGAGATGATGCGCAAACATGCCGCTGAAGGCAACTGTGTCTTCTTCTC
>CADCOR010000259.1 GCA_902803055.1 uncultured Erysipelotrichaceae bacterium | reverse complement strand
TCTGCATCATCGGTGATAATGGCAAAGGCAAATCGACGCTGATCAGAAAGATCTATGAACTGCTCAAGGACAGAGAAGATATCAATGTCGGCTATATGCCTCAGAATTATGAGGAAGTGATGGATGATGAGATAACTCCGCTTGCTTTCTTATGGGACGGAAGTGATCTGAACAAACGGGCGAAAGTGCAGTCACATCTCGGTGCCTTGCGTTTTACCAGTGAAGAAATGGAACATAAGATAGGCGAGCTGTCTCAGGGCCAGAAATGCAAGATCCTTTTACTGAAACTGATCCTGGATCGAAGCGACGTGCTGATCCTCGATGAACCGAGCCGGAATCTGTCACCTTTGTCCGGTCCCTTGCAAAGAAAGATCCTGAGTGATTATGAGGGAAGCATCATTGCGGTATCTCATGACAGACTCTTTATTCAAGAGGTGTGCAGCAGAGTTCTGGAATTACAGGAAAACGGGCTGAAAGAGCTTTTCTGAAGCACTCTGTTCAATTGAAAATAATAAGTATATAACATATAATTTTAATAGATTTTGGAGGAATATAATCTGTGCAGAAAGTACGTTTAATGGCACTTGGCGGTCTTGACGAAGATGGCAAGAACATGTACCTGGTGGAAATTGATGGCGATATTTTTGTAGTTGATGCCGGACTGAAATACCCTAACGAAAATGAACAGCTGGGTATTGAATACATCATTCCGGATTTTACATATTTGCTTGAACATAAAGATCGCATAAAAGGCATCTTTATTTCACATGGCCATGACGATGTCATGAGCGCTTTGCCGCATCTGCTGCTGCAGCTGGACGCTGATGTCTATGCGACAGCACTGACCGCAAGAATTCTTGAAGAAGAGTTCAAACGCCATAAACTCAAAAACAAGCACATCCATATCATTAAACGTAAACAGCTGATTGAGATCGCCGGCCACAAGATCAGGACTTTCCCAGTCATGCAGTCAATCGCCGATGGCGTTGGTTTTGCTTTTGAAACGGATTCCGGTCTGATCGTCTACACTTCTGAGTTCGTCTTTGACTACGATCTGCTCAACCAGGCTTTCTCCATGGATCTGAATACGCTGTCCAATATCGGTCAGAATAATGTTCTGGTACTGATGTCAGAATCAACCGGTGCCAGCAGGCCTGGCTACACAGCGCCAAAACACCGCATTTCCGATCACATCGAACACTTCTTTGAAGAAAGTGAAAGCCGCATAATTGTCACGCTTTACCGGCAGAATCTTTTCAGAATCATGGAGATTCTTGAACTGGCAGCCAAATATAAGAAAAAAGTCTTCTTCTATAACGAAGATCATGTCAAGCTGCTCAAGATCGTTGAAGATCTCAATTACTACAAGATTCCGCGCAATGTCATTATCGGAAAGGATGAGTTCAATAACGATATTTCTGATGTCGTCTGTGTCGTTTCCGGTCCGGGCAATGAAGTCTTCAAACTGATGAACAACATCGCGATCGGCGAAGACAATGTCATTGAATTAAGAGAAAATGATACGGTCATTATAGCTTCCCCAGTCGTGCCGGGTACGGAAAAAGATGCCACGGCGATGGAGAATGATCTCTATAAGGCTGGCGTCAATATCTATAAGCTCAAGGCCAGAGAAGTATTGTCTATGCATGCCTCGATTGAAGATCTGAAGATGATGTTATATATGATCAGGCCTAAGTACTATCTGCCGATCAAGGGTGAGTATTCTGATCTGATCAATAATGCGGATATCGCTGTCGAGATGGGCTATACGCCAGACAAGATCATCATTCTCGATAATGGCCAGTTTGCCAGTTTTGAAAACGGCCGTCTTGCCTCGACCAGTGATTTCATCGAACTGGAAGATAAAGCCATTGATGCCTCAGACATGCGCAATGTTTCCGGCATGGTCTTAAAAGACAGGGAAAAGCTTTCCACTGATGGTGCTATAATTTGTGGTGTAGTTCTCGACTTCAAGACCAAAAAGGTGATCGGCGGACCGGATATTCAATCAAGAGGCGTCATCTATCTCAAAGATGCTGACCACATCCTTTCGGAGATCGGCAATATCCTGATCTCAACGATCGAAAGAAATGTAAAGGAAAATACCTACGAAAACATGCAGGTCAGAATGGAAGCCAGAGAACAGATCTCTCACTATGTCATGAAATCAACCGGCAAGGCACCTATGATCTTACCGGCCATTGTGGAGATCGACTTGGGTGAAGAAAGTGGCAAAGAAAACCAGTAAGACGAGTAAAAAAACCAAAGACATAAAGGAAACTAAAAAGAGTTCAGGAAGATTGGGGTGGCTGATAGCTTTGCTTCTGTTGGCTGTGCTGATCTTCTTTACACTTACAAAAATGGGGCCTTTCGGCATCATTTCCAACAATGTACTTTCATATATCTTTTCCTCAGCCTATTTTGTCGTGATAGCGACTTTTTTCGGCTGTATAACCTGCCATCTGTTTTTCAAAGACAGATATCCTTTAAGTATCAGAACGATCATCGGCTTTGTCATTCTGGATCTTTTTGTCATCGTGCTTTACTCCTATCTGCTCAATGACATCGATTCTTTCGGCAAACTTTCTTCGTTTATCACCAATAATTTCAGGCTGATGTTTGTTTCGGAGATCATGCCGCAGACTTCAGGGGTCATCGGGGCTTTCTTTTATGTCCTGCTTTTCAAACTGACTTCCCGTCAGGGCGTTTTGATCATGATCATTGTTGCCTTTATCATAGCGGCTTTACTGATCGTGCCGACATCTGTCTATAAACAGCTGTATGCCAGTATGCGAAGCGGCATGAAACAAAGAGCCGAAGAAGCTAAGAAACGAAGGGAAGAAGAAAGAATTGA
>CADCOR010000258.1 GCA_902803055.1 uncultured Erysipelotrichaceae bacterium | reverse complement strand
TGTCTACGGAACACAAACTGCCAAGTGTCATGTGGTCGCAGGAATATCAGAACGAATACCTGGAAAACAATTTCGCAGTATTCGACAGCTATGATTTCATTCAGGGTGAATTGGTATGGAACTTCGCTGACTTCCAGACGACAGAAGGTATCTTCCGCGTCAATGGCAACAAGAAGGGTGTCTTCACAAGAGAACGGCAGCCTAAAGATGCAGCTTTCGTATTAAAGAAACGCTGGGAAAACAAATAAGTTCAAACATCAGGAGGACGATCGTTTCTGCAGAATGAAACACGATCTGTTTCATCCTGATGTTTTTATTAAAATAAAAGTAAGGAGAACAACAGCTATGGAAATGACATTACGCTGGTACGGTTCGAAGTTTGATACCGTTACCTTAAAACAGATCAGACAGATCAGATATGTCACAGGTGTCATCACGATGCTCTATGACAAGCAGCCTGGTGAATTATGGACCAGACAAGAGATCAGGGCTTTAAAGAAAGAAGTCGAAGATGCCGGTTTGCATATTTCCGGTATTGAATCCGTCAATGTCTCTGATGCGATCAAGACCGGCTCAAAAGACAGAGATAAGGATATCGCCACCTACATCGAATCATTAAGAAACCTTGGTGAAGAAGGCATCCATCTGGTCTGCTACAACTTCATGCCGGTCTTTGACTGGACAAGAACAGAATTAGCCAGGCAAAGGGAAGATGGCTCTACCGTATTAGCCTATACGCAGAAGGCCGTTGATGAACTGGTTCCGGAAAAGATGTTTGAATCCATTGCTTCCGATATGAATGGTACAGTGATGCCCGGCTGGGAGCCTGAGAGAATGGCCAAGGTCAAGGAACTGTTTGAACTGTATAAGGATATCGACAATGAAAAACTATTTGAGAATCTTGTCTATTTCTTAAAAGCCATCATGCCGGTATGCAACGAGTATGATATCAAGATGGCCATCCATCCTGATGATCCGGCTTGGTCAGTCTTTGGTTTACCAAGAATCATCATCAATAAGGAAAACATCCTGAGGATGATGAAGGCGGTCGATGATGTGCACAACGGCGTGACCTTCTGTGCCGGTTCCTATGGCACCAATCTGAATAATGATCTGCCGGATATGATCAGATCATTAAAAGGCAGGATCCATTTCGCTCATGTCCGCAATCTGAAATTCCATTCTCCTGACAACTTTGAAGAAGCTGCTCACTTATCAGAAGATGGCAACTTCGACATGTATGAAATAGTCAAAGCCTTACATGATATCGGCTTTGAAGGTCCGATCAGACCTGACCACGGAAGAATGATCTGGGATGAAGTGGCCATGCCTGGTTATGGCTTATATGACAGAGCCTTAGGTGCTGCCTATATCTGTGGCTTGTGGGAAGCGATCGATAAGGCTAAGAAAAGAGGAATATAGAGATGTTACAACTGACTGATAAGGGTTTAGCGGATCGCAAAGCCTGGGAAGACAAGGGTTATAATCTTCCGCAGTTTGATCGCGCTGTGATGCGAGCAGAAACAGCAGCGGCACCTAAATGGGTCCATTTCGGTGCCGGCAATATCTTCAGAGCCTTCCAGGCCAATCTGATGCAGAAGCTGCTGAATGAAAAAGAAGAAAAAGCCGGTATCATCGCGGTTGATGGTTTTGATTATGAGATCATCTTAAAGAATTACCGTCCGCATGATGATCTGTCAATTCTGGTAACTCTTAAAGCCGATGGCAACATCGAAAAGACGGTTATCGGTTCGATCGGTACATCCTATGTCATGGACAGAGATTATGAGGATTTTGAAGTCTTAAAGAAGATCTTCGCCAATCCAAGCCTGCAGATGGTAAGTTTCACAATCACCGAGAAGGGCTACAGTCTCACTGACGCTAAAGGCGAACTGCTTGCAGCGATCAGCGAGGATTTCAGTAAAGGTCCTGCTGAAGCGACTTCCTATCTGGGAAAAGTGGCTTCCTTGCTTTATGAAAGATATAAGAATGGAGCTTGTCCGCTGGCCATGGTCTCTATGGATAACTGTTCACATAATGGCGATAAGCTGTTTGCGGCAATTGATGCTTTTGCGAAAAAGTGGAGTGAAGCTGGTCTTTGTGAAGAAGGCTTCAGAGCGTATATCGAAAATCCGGAAAAAGTATCTTTCCCTTGGACGATGATCGATAAGATCACACCAAGACCTGACGAAAGTGTCAGAAAGATGCTGGAAGATGATGGTCTGGATCTGACTTATGCCGAGACTTCCAGACATACTTTCATCGCTCCTTATGTCAATGCCGAAGAAAGCGAATATCTTGTTGTGGAAGACAAGTTTCCTAATGGCCGTCCGGCCTTGGAAAAAGCCGGTGTCTATTTCACTGACCGCGAGACCGTCAACAAGGTTGAACGCATGAAAGTCTGCACCTGTCTCAATCCTCTGCACACGGCTTTAGCTGTCTTTGGCTGTCTGCTTGGCTATGAAAAGATCTGCGATGAGATGAAGGATGAAGATCTGAAGAAACTGATCAACGGTGTCGGCTATGCTGAAGGACTTCCAGTCGTAACTGATCCAAAGATCATCGAACCTAGTTCATTCATTGATACGGTTGTGAAGGTGAGAATACCTAATCCGTTCATGCCTGATACGCCGCAGCGCATTGCGACTGACACTTCACAGAAGCTGTCGATCCGTTATGGCGAGACGATCAAGGCTTATCTGAATGATGACAGGCTCGATGTAAAAGATCTCAAGCTCATTCCGCTGGTACAGGCTGCCTGGATCCGTTATCTGATGAAACTAGACGATGAAGGAAAAGCGATGGAACTTTCTTCTGATCCTCTGCTGGAAGAACTGAGTGCCTATTCCGATAAACTGGAACTTGGCAAAGAAAACAAGGAAAGCCTGAAAGAAAAGCTTGCCGGTCTTCTGGATAACGAAAAGATCTTCGGCGTCAAGCTTACGGAGGCCGGTCT
>CADCOR010000257.1 GCA_902803055.1 uncultured Erysipelotrichaceae bacterium | reverse complement strand
TTTATCGCTCATCTGAATCTCCTTTTTGCTTAACTTTTCGTTATTGTTAATTCTAGCAGAGATCGTTAATTAAATCACTCAATTGAATTTAAACAGATTCAGACCGGTGCTTTCATCCTTGAAGCGATCGACTTCACCATCAACGATATAGATAAACATCTCACAGGTCGCGGAGATCCTGGCGCTGTTGAGATGACCGCCAACCGTCTGACCTTTTTCATCGGCAGCCGCCATATGAATATGGGAATAGTATTCGCCATTCATCGTATTGATCGAACCAGTCAGTGAGACGATCTCATAGACGCCCTTAAAGGTATTGGAGTTGTATTTCTTTTCCAGCACATCATAGGCACCGACGGTAAACTCATCGACCGCACCCAAGGCATTGACGTTAGCCAGTCTGACATTTTCCTTCAGCGCCACTTCCTTGAGTTTTTCCATGATCTCTTCACCGCGATCCATCCTGATCACCAGGACATTATTGAATTTTCTGTATTCCATAAATTCTAAAACTCCGCTTCGTGCATCCAGACATATCTTTCGTCTTCGTTTCTGGTCGTCTGCAGCCAGGGGTTGCCCTCAAGGTGTCTGATCATCCAGCAGGTATACATCTGAAAACCAGGGGCGACTGATTGCGGATGCAAAGCCTCCGGGGTAATAGCGGAGAAGCTGTTGTCCACGCTCTTGAAGACTTCATCACCAACAAAGCTTGCGCCGAATCCTTCCGGACGGTCAAACTTGAAATAGTAGAGTTCCGGCTGCGGATGACGGTGCGGCAGGTACCCTGACCAGTTGCCGCGGTCATTCAGTACTTCACCTAAGACCATATTTGAATGCGGGGCGATCTCCTTGTCAAAGATCGTATTGACTCTTCTTTTGGCGACGTTGCCAAACTTGCCGACACAGGAATATGACCAAGGGGCATCTTCCGGTTTATACAGCTTTGGCACAAAGACCGTTTCGTTCTTTGTGCACTGCACGAGTATTTCAGCAGCACTTAAAGCTTTTACTGTGACTTTCGTTTTGCTGCATACATGCAAGGCATAAGGTCCTTCACTGAAGACATCTTTACGGCTGGCTGTCTCTTGATGATCTTCCCAGCTGTATTCGATTTTTCCGCTCAGCAGCAGGATCGCTGTTTCTTCACCCTGTCTTTCAAATGTTCTTACTTCATTCTCCTTCATCCGATAGACTCTGACGTCCATCATCATGTCCGAGTACTCGTTGTCATAAGTGCTCAGGATCTCTTCGCCATTCTCATCAAATTCCGGATAACCAAACAATTTCTTTTCCATCATTAACCCTTTCTATCTATCGCTCTTAACGCAGCTTCCATGATATCTTCTGCTGTCATTCCATAATCTTTTTCAAGATCGCTTTGCGGTCCGCATTTGCCATAGCGGCTGTGATTGCCGATGAACTCCTGCGGCAAAGGCAGTTTTTCACTTAAACACTGGGCAACCATTGAACCAAGACCGCAGTTGACCAGATGGTTCTCGGCACTGACTACGCATCCCGTTATTTGCGCTTGTTCAAGCAGCAGTTTTTCATCTAAAGGCTTCCAGGTATGCATATCGATCAAAGAAGCACTGATGCCTTCTAAGCTCAGTTTTTCTATTGCTTCTAAGGCGTTGTTGACCATGATCCCCGAAGCGACGATCGTGACATCGCTTCCCTGTTTTAAGAGCACCCCTTTGCCTATCTCGAAGTCTGAACCATCACCATAGACCTGTTTGTGATCCTTGCGGATCAGCCGCATATAGGTTATGCCTTCTTGCTTAACAAGCTTCTTTGTCAGTGCATAAGTCTGCACATAATCAGCTGAATCGATCACTACGGCATCAGGGATCGTCAGATATAAGCCCGCATCTTCAAAAGGCATATGCGTTGCGCCATTGAAGGCTGCCGTTACACCCGGATCAGAACCGATGACGTGGATCGGCCAGTGTGAATATCCGCCGGCCAGGAAAGCCTGATCAAAGGCTCGTCTACCCGCAAAAACGCCAAAGCTGTGCATGAACGGGATCATTCCCGTCGCCGCCATTCCAGCTGCCACGCCCATGGCGTTTGCTTCAGCAATACCCGCATTGAAGAAACGTTCCGGATATGCTTTCTGAATTCTTGTCGCATTGATGCAGGCGGCCAGATCACAATCGATATGCACGATCCGCTTATCATCCTTCATCATCTCGATCATGGCATCGACATAGCCATCACAGTTTGCGCGCGGATCTTTTTGATGATTTCCAATCAGAGTGTAACTCATAAGGCTTGCTCCTTCATGGTCATTAATTTTTCTTCCGCTTCTTTAAGCATCTGCTCCCACTCAGCTGCACTTGGCTTGGCTGAATGGGCACCGCTCTTTTCCATCAGACTCACGCCTTTGCCTTTGATCGTATGCAGGATCAAAGCTGTCGGCAGTTCACTGCTTCTCGCCTTTTCAAAGGCGGCAGCCAATTCTTTGATACTGTTGCCGTCTTGTACTTCGATGACGTTCCAGCCAAAGGCCTCGAACTTAGCGCCAAGCCCTTTGCCATGACTCATCACTTCTTCACAGCTGCCATCAAGCTGACGGCCGTTATTATCGATTAAGGCAATCAGGTGCTTGAGTTTATAATGAGCGGTAAACTGAGCCGCTTCCCATATCTGTCCTTCATCAGCTTCACCATCGCCGATAAAGACATAGACATCACTTTCTATACTCTGCAGTCTGTTTCCCAAGGCAACGCCAGCCGCCTGTGAGAAACCCTGTCCTAAAGAGCCGGTCGTCAGATCGACACCTTTAGTGATCAGGTGGTCAGTATGGGAAGGAAAGCGCGTATTGAAATCATTTAAGGTATAAGCTTCATTCACCGGGAAATAGCCGCTCAGACCCAGCGTTGCATAAAGCGCCGGTCCGGCATGCCCTTTGGAAAGCACGCACCAGTCCCGATCCTTCATTAAAGGTTCCTTGGGATCATAATGCATTATTTCGCCATAGAGTAAAGCCAGGGCATCAGCGATCGACATCGACCCGCCAATATGTCCGTTTCCTCTTGAATGAATGATCTTTAAAGTCTCCAGTCTTATTTCCTGGGCAAACAATTCAAGTTCTCTGATCCTTTTATCTTCGATCATCGCTTACTCCTTTAATCAGACATATAATTGTTTCAACAATCTTATCTTATTATTAAATTGATAATATGTCAAAGATAATATAATGATAATATTGATAATATTATGATTATATTTATCTGGACTTTAGGGAAGATCGGATATATCATAAGTAATGTAGATAATGAGGTGAATATTATGGCAAATATCTTTCTAACTCCTGCAAAGATCATATCCGGAAGCGGTGCATTAAAGCTTGCGGCCGCTGATTTATCAAACTGCGGCAAAAAAGCCTTCGTCGTCACTGATGCGATGATGGTAAAGCTGGGCAACATCAAGCTTCTTGAAGATGTCTTGAACGATGCAGGTATTGCTTATACGATCTTTCCGGAAGTAAACAGTGAACCTGATGATCTGATCGTCATCAAGGCGGCTGAAGCCTATAAGGAAAACGGCTGTGATTTTCTGATCGCCTTAGGCGGCGGCTCACCGATCGATACCGCTAAAGCTCTTTCTGTTCTGCTGGTAAGCGATGACAAACTTTCATCATATATGGGCAGGATCATCGACATCAAAAGGCCAGCCCTGGCAGCCATTCCAACAACAGCCGGTACCGGTTCCGAAGCAACCAAGTTCACGATCATCAACGATACGGAGACCAAAACTAAGATGTTACTGACCGGACCATGCCTGATCCCTGATCTGGCCATCATCGATCCGCAGTTTACGATGTCAGCACCTAAGTCTGTCACTTCTCATACCGGCATCGATGCGTTATGTCATGCCGTAGAATCTTATACATCAAGGAAAGCTCAGCCGCTCTCGGACAGCTTTGCCCTCTCGGCAATCAAGCGTATCTTCAACAACCTGCAGAAGTGTTATGATGACGGGCAGAATGAAGCCGCCAGGATTCAGATGTCACTGGCTGCTCTAGAAGCCGGTATCTCTTTCAACAATTCTTCAGTCACGATCGTCCATGGCATGTCTAGACCGATGGGTGCCCTTTTCCATGTCCCGCATGGTTTAAGCAATGCGATGCTGCTGGAAGAATGCATGAACTATGTCGTTGATGGAGCCTATGACAGATTCGCCGATATCGCCCGCTATCTGGGCTTTGCCAAAGACGAAGATGACAAACGTGCTTCGGAGATCTTCTTAAAGAAGCTTCATGAACTCTTAGTCGGTCTTAATGTACCGACGATGTCCGAATATGGCATCGATCGCGACAGCTACTTCTCTTGCATCGACAAGATGGCCAATGATGCCTTCGCTTCAGGTTCACCATCCAACACGATCAAGACGATCGAAGTTGCCGATATGGTCGAGCTATATAAAAAGATATACCGTTAACGATATATCTTTGTTTCTAAGTTAATTCCTAAAGCAGTTTCTCAACTGCTTTTTTTAAGGTATCATCTTCTCCGACGTTGCCAGGGAAAACGATATAAGGGGTATCTTTGAACCTGGAATTCTCATCAGCCTTCCAGACCGGAATGCCCGGCATGATCTGACCAAGCACATAGCCCTTTCTGATATTCAGACCTTTGGTTGCGACATCAGCGGAAGTGATGCCGCCTTTTGCCAAAACAAAGGATGGCTTGATCCTGAGATCTTTGACCAGATGATAGACACCTTCAGAGATCTTCACGCTCCTGTCCAAGGCATCCTGCCTGCTGTCATCTGGCAGACTGAGCAGTTTTCTTTCCGTATAGACGACCGGTGTGCGTCCGCTGCTGATGATCGCGCTTTCCTTTTCAACACATCTTTTTACTTCCGCAAAGAAAGCTTCTTGTGACTCCAAGATCGCTGATGAGTGAAATTCTACTGCTTCGAGCTTATCAAGCTTGAGCAGCTCCTCAAGCTGTCTGGTCGTCTTTGCCGTATGCGAACCGACGACGATGATGCCGCCATTGGGATTATCCTCCTCGATCATTTCCTCGTGACTTAACAGTTCGCGGTCGCTTATGCCGCCTAACGCTTTGACTAAAGCTGCGGCAGAGCGGATCGAAAAGATCTTGCCTTCACTTAGCGCTTTATAAAAAGCGATCGCAAAAACTTTGACATCACACTGATCGATCGCATTGACGATCAGCCTTGTCCCATCATGACAGGCTGTAAGTTTCTTTGTAACAGAATCGATATCGACCGCTCTGAGTTCATCAAGACTGATCGAAACGACCTCTTCTTTTTTTATCAAACCCTGACTTTTTTCCTCGATGTATTCCTTGAGATCTGAAGAATGATAGCCAAAGGTCTTGTCTTGCGCAAATTCGGTCTCTGCACAAGGTATTAGTTCTTCGCCATACTTTACGTAATGAACATCATCGATCGTAAAGCGGCCTCCTTCCTTGAAAAAAGGTATCAGGATGTGACCATCCACTTTCCCATATTCTTTTCTTAAACCTTCAGCCAGGATATCAGTCTCTAAGGGATAGTGGCCCCTTAAAGTCGAATCACCGCGGGAGATGTAAAGATATTTCTTGTTTTCCTGATTTGCAGCTGCGGCGACATTTTCACAGATCTGTTTATGCAAGGCAGTTGTTTCTTCTGCAGACATCGCCCTTGAATTGGTGAGCAGGAAAAACAATCTGTCGTTTTGAAAGGCTTCCTTCAGAGTTGTAGTATCAAAAGCGGTATAGACATTTATGTCATGGACACATTGGGTACCGGTCGGATCATCATCAAGGACAACAAAGACGTGATCATCTTTACTGATCGCTTCATTTAAAAGCTCATCGATCTTCTTTAGATCAGGCAATGCTTTATCAAGAATTGAAGCGGAGATATTCATTATAAGCCTAGTTCTTTCCTTACTCTTTCAACCGCCAGTCTTGGTGAAGTCAGAACCGGCTTAGCTGTTTCGCCCAATAACGGCAGGATCGCCGTCATTGAACCCTGAGCCAATACGACGACATCGTTTTCGGCTTCGGCTTTTCTGATCGCATTGATGACCAGTTCATTGTGTTTGTCGACATCACCGCTCATCAGGATATCAAGGGCACCATCGACCAGGTATTCGTTTACCGTTACATCTTTGCCGGCATCTTTGGCTTTGTTTCTCACGAGATTGCAGCTTGGGGCAACGGTTGAAGCAACCGTAGCGACGACACCGATCTTGCTGCCAAGCTCAACGGCCTTTTCTGCCATTGCTTCATCGATCTTCAGGGTCTTGCAGTCAGCCTGTTTTCTTGCGATATCAAAAGCTTCACCGACCGATGAGCACTGATTGAAGATCAGATCCGGTTTAAGTGTCTTGGCGACTTGTACATAAGCGCACATGCGGGAAATGATATTGCTGTTGATATGGCCGACCTTCTTGACTTCATCAAGCAGGGAATCATCGATGATGTTGACCATCTCAACTTCCGGTACGATCTCTTTGAATAAGGCTTTGAGATCGTTTAATGATACGGGGCTGGTGTGAATGAGTACGACTTTCATAAGCTCTCCTTTAATTTGTCTTAGTCTGTGTTGTACAATACATTTATGGCAAACAGTTTATATCTGATCAGAGACATCATAATGTATATCGGGAC
>CADCOR010000256.1 GCA_902803055.1 uncultured Erysipelotrichaceae bacterium | reverse complement strand
GATCAATGCTGTTTCCAGACTTGATGAATACATGAATGTGAATTACGTTGTGCGCTATCTCTTGGATAACAGCAATGGCTGCCAGAAATATCTGAATAAGATCGAAACCATCAATACGCAGCGCAAAGAGTTAAGCAAAGCCATGGCGGGCAAGGCCAAAAGGCTGATGGATGAGCGTCATGATCTGGTGATCGTCAGATCTGACAGTTTCAAAGAAGGTCTATGCGGATTAATTGCCAACAGGCTGATGAATGAATGCGGCAAGGCGGTGCTGGTGCTAAGTGAAAGCGATGAGGAACTGAAAGGCTCAGGCAGGGCACCTAAAGGGGCTGATCTGTATGCTTATTTACATGACATCAGTGAGGTCTTCACCAGCTTTGGCGGGCATCAGCAGGCGGTAGGTTTAAGTCTGCTGAAAAAAGATTACGATGTGCTTATAAACTATGTTGAAGAAAACAGTTTTGTCTACGCAGAAAACGAAAAAGATGTACTGCTGCTTGATCAGGATGATCTTGATTTTGAACTTCTTGAGCAGCTGGAAAAATTAAAGCCTTTCGGTACCGATTTTATCGAACCGTCACTGGGCATCAAAGATGTCAGGTATACAAAAAAATTCAAGATAAAAGGTCTTTATCCGAAGTTCAGCTTAAGTGATAAGCTTGAAGCGATCTGTTTTGATCCGCTTAAGGCTGATGTGAAATTCGATACGATGATCGGTCATCTGAAAAAGGATGAATATCACAGTTGCCGGCTGTCCTTTCTCATTGAAGATTTAATTGAGTTTTAATATAATATTTTATGTATTTTAGGAGGCTGACTCTATGGATATTAAAGATTATGTTGCATCGATTCCTGACTTTCCGATTGAAGGTATACTGTTCCGTGATATCACTCCTTTGATGGCTGATGGAGAGGCTTTCCATCAGGCTTGCGAAGAACTGATCGAATATGCCAGAAAGATTGGTGCGGAAGTGGTAGTTGGACCGGAATCACGCGGATTCATCTTTGGCTGTCCGGTTGCTCATGAACTGCACATTGGTTTTGTGCCGGTCAGAAAGCCTAATAAACTGCCGCGCGAGACGATATCCTATAAATACGATCTTGAATATGGTTCAAATGAACTGTTCATGCATGCAGACGCGATCAAGAAAGGCCAGAAAGTTCTGATCATTGATGATCTGCTGGCAACAGGCGGAACCGTTGCGGCAACGATCAAGCTGGTTGAGATGCTGGGCGGCGAAGTCGTCGGCTGTGCTTTCCTGATTGAACTTACGGACCTCAAGGGCAGAGAAGCTCTCAAGGGATACGACGTATATACGATGCTGCAATACTAAATCGAAGCTGAGCTTCGGTTTTTCAATTTAACGCTCATGGTCAAATTAATACACACAAAAGACGAGCTCTACGACGAGATTAAATCCTATATAAGCAATCCCGAATCGATAGAGAAGATCGACAAAGCCTATGATTATGCTTATGAGAAGCATAAGGATCAGAAACGGCGCTCCGGGGAGCCGTATTTTGTGCATGTTCTTAATGTCGCTTATGAGCTGGCCAAACTGAAAGTCGATCCTTCGACGATCCAGGCTGGTCTTTTACATGATGTTCTGGAAGACTGTGATGTAACTAAAGAAGAGTTTGTCGAAAATTTCGGTGACGAAGTATATCAGATCGTTGAAGCAGTCACCAAGATCTCCAATCTCAAATTCACTGATGAAAAAGAATATCAGGCTACCAATCACCGCAAGATCCTGATCGCCATGGCTAAGGATGTGCGCGTTATTCTCGTCAAGCTGGTCGACAGACTCCACAATATGCGGACGCTTGAATATCTGCCGCCAGAGAAGCAGAAAAGGATCGCCCGCGAGACACTTGACGTCTATGCGCCGATCGCTCATCGTCTTGGTATCGCCGAGATCAAGAATGAACTAGAAGATCTGTCTTTCTATTATCTGGACAATGAGAAATATCACGAGATCGCCAGACTCGTAGAATCCAAGAAATCGGAAAGAGACAATCAGATCGAACTGATGATCAAGGATATCTCGATCGTTTTAGAGATGCATAATATACCGTTCAGGATTTTTGGCCGTTCTAAACATCTTTATTCGATCAATAAGAAGATGGTCACCAAAAACAAGCGTTTCGATGAGATCCTGGACCTGCTGGCGATCCGTATCGTCACCAAAACAGAAACCAACTGTTATGAGATCTTAGGTTATATCCATGCGGTCTATCGTCCGATCCCTGGCCGTCTCAAGGACTATATCGCCATGCCGAAGATGAACATGTATCAGTCTTTGCATACGACAATCGTCGGACCGGATGGCCGAATCTATGAAGTACAGATCCGCACAGAAGAGATGGATCAGATCGCGGAAAGAGGTATTGCCGCGCACTGGTCATATAAAGAAGGAAAATCACATTCGCAGAAGAAGCTGGTCGAAGAGCTCAACTGGCTGAAGGCTTTTGAGGAAAACTCCGAAGCGGATGCGAAAGAATATATGAATGACATCACGCATGATGTCTTTAATGCGAATATCTACTGCATGACTCCGCGCGGCAGGATCATTGATTTGGCTGCCGGGGCAACACCGATCGATTTTGCTTATCGCATCCATACCGAAGTTGGCAATCAGACAGTCGGTGCTTTGGTCAATGGGGTTTTAGTGCCTTTAAATACGCCATTAAAGACCGGCGATGTCGTGGAATTAAGAACGAATAAAAACTCGACGCCATCCGAAGACTGGCTTAAGATCGTCAAGACCAATCATGCCCGCAACAAGATCAAGGCATACTTCTTAAAGAAAGAAATGGAAGACAAGGCCGAGTCGATCAAGCTGGGCGAGACTTTATTGAAAGAAGAGCTGAAGAAGCACGATCTTGATGTCGATGAGTTCATGGATGCCAAGAAGCTTGATAAAGTAGCTTCCGCCTTCCAGTTCTCCAATGGCCAGGATCTGTTATATGCGATGGGCTGCAAGTCGATGACGCCGATGGCTGTCATTGAAAAGCTGACCAAGCTTGGCAAAAAAGAAGTCGATATGTCCTATATCGAGAAGATCGCCAAGAAAAACTCGGAGCGGAATCATTTTGTCTCCAAGACCGGCATCATGGTCAAAGGTGTATCTTCGATGAAGATCTCTTTATCGCCATGCTGCTCACCGGTATATGGCGATGAAGTCAAAGGCTTTGTCTCCAAAGGCCAGGGCATCAAAGTACATCGGGCTGACTGTCCGAATATTGCCAAAGAGCGCCGGCTTATTGATGTCGAATGGGATCCGAATAAACCGGATATCCGCTATGAAGCTTCCGTCAGGATCTTCTCAAAAGACCGTTCTTATCTGATCACTGATCTTGTCACAGTGGTTGCCCAATTTAAAGCCAACCTGACAGCTGTCAATTCACAGGCGAACAACGAAGATCTGACGGCGACGACTTCACTTTCTTTCATGGTCAATGATCTTGAACATCTCGAGAATATCATGGCCAATTTAAGGAAAGTTGAAAGCGTGATTTCGGTTGAAAGAGCTATTAAATAGTGTTAGAATTGCTTTGTCAATAAGGAAACTGATCATTATTTCTTCTTTGCAGCGAGAAGCATCCGGTGAAAGGCTTTATGGAGAGTAGTGAGTGACACTTCCTTGATGTCTGCGAAAACAGACCGTAAGGGCTGCGTTAAAGTTCTAAAGGTGCACATCTTTGATGTGAACTAAGGTGGTATCGCGTTAAATAACGTCCTTAGACAGGACGTTTTATTTTTATCTAAAGGGAAGGGGAATAATATGCCATATCAGACTGTTAAAGGAACCTATGATCTGCTGCCTGATCAGCTGGCCAGATTCAACATGCTGGAAGAGATGTTCAGACATTTTCTGGATCTCTATGGCTACAGCGAAATCAAAACACCGGTCTTTGAATATACCGGAGTCTTCAAGAAGGACAATGACACTTCCGATATGGTCACTAAGGAGATGTATACCTTTTCGGTAAATGAGAAGGATTCCCTGACCTTGAGACCGGAAGGCACGGCCGGAGTCATCAGAAGCTTTGTTGAACACAAGCTTTACGCTAATCCGGAACTGCCGATCAAGCTTGGCTATATCGAAGAGATGTTCAGACATGAGAATCCGCAGAAAGGACGTCAGCGTCAGTTCACCCAGATGGGTATTGAATGTATCGGCGATAAGGATCCTCTGATCGATGCGGAAGTGATTGCCTTAGGCTATTTCTATGTGAAGACCTTAGGACTCAGTTCGATCAAGGTCCTGATCAATACGCTTGGCGATAATGAATCAAGACTCAGATACAAGGATGAACTCAAAAGCTATTTCAAAGCTTATGCGGATGAACTGTGCTTTGACTGCAAGAACCGCCTGGATAAAAATCCATTAAGGATCCTTGACTGCAAGATCGATCATGATAAGGACTGTGTCAAAAACGCTCCTTCCATGAAACTGACTGATGAAGCTGCTGCCTACTTTGAAAAGGTTAAGCATTACCTTGATGTGATGGAGATCCCTTATACCGTTGATGATCGTCTGGTCAGAGGACTGGATTATTATACCGATACGGTCTTTGAAGTCGTCTCTACCAATGAAGCTTCAGGTTCACAGGCGACGATCTTCGGAGGCGGCCGCTATGACAATCTCGTCAAGGAAATGGGCGGTCCGGAGATTTCCGGTATTGGCTTTGCGATCGGGGTGGAAAGACTCTCTATCCTCGCGGAAGCAGAAGGCATCTTCAATCTCGAAAAGTCGATCGATGCCTATGTGATCAATCTCAATGAGGATAAAGACTATGCTTTGGAGATTGCCGAAGAGCTCAGAAACAATTCCTATATCACCGAAATGGATTACTATGGACGCTCATTAAAAGCACAATTCCGTTCCTCTGATCGGAAAAAAGCCCGCTTTGTCCTGATTGTCGGTGAAGATGAGATGAAAGAGGGCACAGTTACTTTAAAGGATACATTGACGAAAGCTCAGGAGAGCGTGACAAGAGAAGAACTGGTCGAAAGGATGGACCAGCTGATGGAGGACTATTATGAATAGAGATCATACCTGTGGACAGCTGCGCAAAGCTGATGAAGGAAAACAAGTACGTCTGGCCGGTTGGGTAGCCAAACGCCGCAATTTGGGTTCGATCGTTTTTATCGATCTGCGTGACCGCTATGGCATAACCCAGGTTACTTTTGATGAGAATCATGCGGATCTGGTTAAAGATGTGCGCAATGAATATGTCATTGAGATTCAAGGCACGGTAGCAGTTAAGGAAACAGCTAATCCTAAACTGGCGACCGGTGAGATCGAAGTGCTGGCTGAATCTTGCAAGATCCTTTCGGCTGCCAAAACGACACCGATGATCATCGCGGATGAAACCGATGCTTTGGAAGAACTCAGACTCAAATACCGCTATCTGGATATCCGCCGCAATCCGATCAAGGAAAAACTGCTGATGCGCGATAAGGTTGCGACGATCGTCAGAGATGTCTTGCATGCCGACGACTTTGTGGAAGTGGAAACACCGATCCTTTCCAAATCGACTCCGGAAGGTGCCAGAGACTATCTGGTGCCATCACGTCTCTATAAAGGAAAGTTCTATGCATTGCCGCAGTCTCCGCAGCAGTATAAACAGCTGCTGATGATCGGCGGCATGGATCGTTATTTCCAGATCGCGCGATGCTTCAGAGATGAAGACTTAAGAGCTGACCGCCAGCCGGAATTTACACAGATCGATATCGAGATGTCCTTTGCGGATGAAGAAGATATCTTTACCGAAGTCGAAAAGGTGATGCGGGCTATCTTTAAGCAGATCAAGGGCGTGGATGATCTTTCTTTCCCAAGGATTAAATATGTTGATGCAATGGATAAATACGGTTCGGATAAACCGGATCTGCGTTTTGGCAATGAAATGGTCAATGTTACTGATTTATTCAGGAATTCGGCTTTCAAGGTCTTTAATGAGTGTGACAATAATGACGGGGTCATTAAAGCATTAGTCATCAATGGCAAAGCGGATAAACTCTCACGCAAGAAGTTTGATGAACTCACAGAATTCGTCAAGATCTATAAAGCTAAAGGTCTGGCTTATCTCAAGTATGATAAAGATGAATTTACAGGTTCTTTGAATAATGCGCTGCCGGCAGAAGAAAAAGCCGCTTTAAAGGATTATTTGAAACTTCAAAATGGTGATGTCGTGCTGATGGTTGCCGATAAGAAACAGATCGCTGAAGTTTCCCTGGGCGCGGTCAGAAAGAAACTGGGCGAAGAACTTGAACTGATCGATAAGGATAAGTTCGCTTTTGCCTGGATCACGGAATTCCCGATGTATGAGTTCTCGGAAGAGGAAAATCGCTGGGTGAGTGCACATCATCCATTTACAGCTCCTAGAGACGAGGATGTCGATAAGCTGACAAGTGATCAGGCAAACTGCTATTCAAGAGCCTACGATCTGGTTCTCAATGGCTACGAATTATTATCCGGTTCGGTGAGAATCCATGACTCTGTTATGCAGGCGAAAGTCTTTGATGCTTTAGGATTAACCAAGGAACAGATCAAAAACAAGTTTGGTTTCTTTATTGAAGCCTTTGACTATGGCGCTCCGCCACATTGCGGTGTCGGTATCGGCCTTGAAAGAATCATCATGATCTTAAGCGGTACTGACAACATCAAGGATGTCGTAGCCTTCCCGAAAACAGCTTCAGCTTACTGTCTGATGTCTGATGCACCAAATACGGTCGATCAGGATCAGCTGGATTTCCTGGGTCTTGAGATCGCTAAGAACGCTGAATAAACTGATACGGTTAGCCTTTACTAACTGACGTTCTGGAATGTAAAATTTAGTTACAGGAGGTTGTTTATTTATGCCAGTAAAAGTTGATCGTGATTTATGCGTTGGATGCGGTGCATGTTCAGGTGTTTGCCCAACTGGTTCGCTCGAATTAGATGATGAAGGCAAAACCAAGGTCAATGAAGACACTTGCATTGATTGCGGTGCCTGTGTTGCATCTTGCCCGGTAGAAGCATTATCACAATAATCATAAAACCAAGTTAATAACTTGGTTTTTTTATGCCTTTTCTTTACAATAGAAGCTGTGAAAAAGGACTATATCCTGCCTTCTTTGAACGAGGCACGCAAAAGAGATAAGAATCAGAGCGAGAAACGCTATTTTTCTTTAGATGACAGATATCTTGGCTTAGGAAACGGGAAACATTATTACATCATCACCCATGGCTGTCAGGCTAATCAGCGTGATTCGGAGACGATGGCCGGTATCCTTGATTCTTTGGGCTACAAACCCTGTGCTGACGAAAAAAACGCTGATGTCATCATCATCAATACCTGTGCCGTGAGACAGGGTGCGGAAGAAAAAGTGCTAGGTGAAATAGGGGCTTTGAAGCGCCTCAAAAAGGATAATCCGGATCTGTTGATCGCTTTGGCCGGCTGCATGGCTCAGGAAGAAAAGACTGTGTCTCTGATCACGGAAAAGTATCGCCAGGTCGATATCATTTTCGGTACACATAATATCACTTCACTGCCCAAACTGCTTTATGATGTCAGCACTTCGCGCAAGCGCAAGGTG
>CADCOR010000255.1 GCA_902803055.1 uncultured Erysipelotrichaceae bacterium | reverse complement strand
CATCGCGATCATCAACATCATCGATTACCACTACTCTTTTCCGCTTTTTTCTCTTTACGCCATCATCAATGTGGTTTCCATCCTTGTTCTGCTCAGCAGAAAGATCAAAACGGATAAACGCTATATCTGGTATTTCGTGGCCATTCTGTTTTTTATCGCCGGAAGCATCGTTCAGGCAATGAGCTTCATCCGTTTCAGATTCATTTTTGAGTTTGACAACAACGGCCTCTATCATCTGCTGCTGCTGGTCTTTCAGATCCTGCAGTTCATAGGCATCTTAAAAACTGAAAAACCCTTAAATTAATCATTAATATTTGATTAATAATGATCGCTTGCATAAATAAATGCATTTTTAAACACACTTTAACTGCTATAATTAGTTAAACATTACAAACGGTAAAAGTATAACGATGAAGATTCTGATTTCTACCGATTTCTATATCAATAATTTAGGCGGCGTTACGACGTCTGTTCTGGCATTGAGTGCCGGTTTGCGAGCCAAGGGACATGAAGTAAAGATCCTGACTTTATCCGATCATTATGAATCATACAAAGACGGTGATGACTACTTTATTCGTTCCTTTCCCGCTTACTACGCGCCGGATATGCGTATGAGTATTTCGCTTAATGATCCTTTAATAAGCGAGCTCATTGAATGGAATCCCGACATCATCCATGTACAGTCGGAAGCTTCAGCGCTTCAGATGGCTATCAAGATCTCCAAGCAGTGCGGTATTCCTTTTATCATGACCTGTCACACCGACTATGCCTACTTTGTCTTTGGGGAAGCTCGCCGATACGCACTGGTCAAAGCGATCACGATCCTTTCGGCTTTCGTCGTTTATCATCCGGCGTTCAGGATCCTCGTTCCTTCCAAAAAGGCTTTGAGCTTTCCGTTCCTGAAGACCTTTAAAAAGCGCCTGCTGGTTCTGCCTAATGGCATTGAGCTTTCCAAATATCAGCAGTCATTATCTGATTGTGAAAGAAAAGAACTTCGAGATTCTTTAGGCATCACCGATGAAACAAAACTGCTGGTTGCCATCACCCGCATCTCTAAAGAAAAAAATATACAGGAACTCATCAGCTATCTGCCTGAACTTATTAAAAAAGTTCCTGAGACAACTTTACTTATCGTTGGCGAAGGCCCTTATGAAAAGCATCTGCAGGAACTGACTGAACAATTAAATCTGAATGATCACGTCATCTTTGCCGGAAGAGTACCTTCCGATGAAGTCTGGCGCTATTTTGCGCTTGGTGATGTCTTTGTCTCAGCTTCCTTATTTGAACTTCACAGTATGAGCTATCTGGAAGCTCTCGCCCAGGGCAAGCCTTTGCTTTGCCGCAATGACGAAGCCCTTGATGGTGTCCTGATCGATAACTATAATGGCTATGTCTATAACACAAAGGAAGAGTTTGTGTATTGTGCCTTTCAGCTGTTAACTGATGACAAACTCAGAAAACAGATGGGTGAAGCATCGCTTGTGGTAGCTGAAAATTTTTCTGCCGACAGTTTTGCGAACAACGCACTGAAAATATATGAAGATGTTATTTCCGCCTGGAACGAAGCGTCCGTGTCGACCAAAAACGCAGACATGTAAATCGAATGCCTGCGTTTTTTTCTCGTTGTTGAACAGTTCAATAATTTAGAAAACAATGGCTTTTAACATTTTTCATATGAAAAATGTTGAGCTGTCATACAAAATTCATATGAAAAATGTAAGATTATCTTTTTTTAGACATTATTCTTCTTTTTGGCTGCTAGTTTCTTTCCTATTACCAGCATCAGCACGATGCATATGGTGTTCAGCAGTATACTCATACAGCTTCCTTCAACCCCAAAGACTTCATCATAAAAGAATCCTGAACCGCTGACTGTCGAACTGAATAATGAGACGGCAGCCGGTTTTCCGCTGTCCGGCAGACCGAAGATGAAATCCTGAGTGAAATTCCACATCGTATGGACCATGCAGGCAAACCAGAGATTGCCAAAATAGTGATAGCTGAGTGCATAGAAAACAGCGACCGTAAAAATGCTCAGCAGGGGCAGGAAACCAAAACCAGGATTGGCAGCGGGCAGGT
>CADCOR010000254.1 GCA_902803055.1 uncultured Erysipelotrichaceae bacterium | reverse complement strand
TGGAAACAGATGAGAATGTGCCTTATGGAAGCACCCCGGCTTATAATGGAGAGACTCCATCAAGAAACGATGGCGGCACAGCTAAGGTCTATGAATTTGCCGGCTGGAATCCGAGAGTTTCAGATGTGGTTGATAACCAGACATACACTGCCACCTTTGTAGAAAAAGATGCGGAATATAAGGCTGTATGGATTGACGATTATCTTGACAGCTCCAATCCAGCGATCATCCTAGATCTGAGGGATAGTAATCTGACACTGCAGGAGATCAACAAAAGGTTCCCTGCAGATCCTAAAGTTCCTGCCAATTTGAACGAAGATGACGCAAAGGAATACACCTACAGCTTCCTGAACTGGCAGCAGATAATCGATCTTGAAAGTAAGACCATCACCTTTAAAGCGGTCTTCAGCTATAAACCGAGAAGATATACGATCACCTGGATCATCAATGGCGTATCCAGCCAGACGCAGGCTGCATATGGGGCAAAGGTCACCTATACAGGTGAAACACCCGCCAAAGCTTCAACCGGCCATTCATCATTCAGCTTTATCGGCTGGGATCCTGATATAAGCCACGCTTTTGTGAATGAAGACAAGACATATACTGCACAGTTTATAGAGACAAAGAACAGATATAAGATCTCTTTCCTTGATGAAAACGACAATGTGCTTGAGACTGATGAGGTCGAATATGGATCAATGCCAGAGTATAAAGGAGAAGAGCCAGCTAAAGAGTCAAGCATAGAAAAAGTCTATACCTTTGCAGGCTGGATAAAGCAAGGAAGCTCTACTGTCGGTCTTGAACCTGTAACAGGTGATACAAGCTACAAAGCATCATTCAGCGAAAGCCCAAGACAGTATCTGATCAGTTTCAGAAACGACGATGGAAGTCTGATCAGAGAAGATAAGTACGATTATGGAACTGCTGCCAGCGACATTGACAGACCTGCCGACCCGACAAAAGATCCTACTGCTCAATACAGCTACACCTTCAGCGGCTGGAACCCAGCAATCGCTAATGTTGAAAAAGATGTCACTTATACCGCAGAGTACAGTGCCCTTACAAGGCAATACAAAGTAAGTTTCGATTCGGCAGTCTTTGATCCGATCAGTGATCAGACTGTAGAATATGGAAACAAGGTCGTCAAACCGGCTGAGCCTTCAAAAGACTATTACCGCTTTGGCGGCTGGTATAAAGATCCGCAGTTTAAAGAAGAGTGGAACTTTGAGACCGATACCGTAAAAGGCAACACCCGAATATATCTTAAAGCTGTCGGTCTGACTTATACGGTTACGCTTAATCCTAATGGCGGAACTTTGCCGCAGGGCAAAGAAGAAATAAAGATATCTTATGGATCTGCTTATGGACCATTGCCGACCCCGGTAAAAGAAGGAGTGATCTTTGATGGCTGGTACAATGACGAAAACTTCAGCAGAAAGATCGATCCTGAAGATATCTATAATATTCAGGACAACTCTGCGCTATTTGCCAGATATAAATATGAAGTCAGTTTCCGGGAAATCGATGGCACAGCAGCCGCGATCTATGTCTATGATGATCTGAACCGTGTTGCCTATCCGGGTAAAGCCCAGAACAGGAACGGCTATGTCTTTGACTGCTGGGTCACATCTTCAAGTGAACAGAAATTTGATTTCCTCAATGATGAAACATATCCGAAGATGGTCCTGGCTGGCAAATATCATAAGTATGTATATGAAGGAATTGAGAATACCTGGGTATTGGGCAATAGCGGCAATCTCGGCTTCAGGTTTGTCAGATATGAACACGTATTCGCTGACAAACCGTATGAAGGAAGCCTTAAAGCGCTGTTTATAGAAAACGGCAGACAGCTGTTTGTCGATGATGTACTGCTTGATCAGGATCAGTACATTCCTTCAGATGGTTCGCTGATCATAACCATGCACGATTCCTGTCTGAATAAGCTCTCAGCAGGAAAGCACAAGCTCACCGTCAGATTCGCCGATGGAGAAGTCAGTACGTATTTCTACGTCAAAGAAAGAGCTAAGCCGATCACACCGGCCTATATAGCGCCAAAAACAGGCATACAGCACTAAGGAAGAAAGAGTTGTCTGACGAGGCAGCTCTTTTAGTATGGGCACGATGTGTATACTGCCCGGGATCACATCTGAATCGTATAAAATAAAGGAAAGACAGCAAAGAAATAAATGAGAAAAAGCTTAAAGACGCGGCAGTTATTGAAGCAGCCGGATCAGGCTTCTTTAAAAACGACGGTTACAAATTCAAAGGCAAGGATATCACTGATAATGATGCCATCGTTCAGGTCAGATATAATCAGCGCTTTAACTCGAGATGTCTATAATGGCTGAAATACTATAGCCAATAAACGGAAAACGATTTATTTATGAAGATTATGAAACGTTCTGTATTTTCAAAACAGGACGTTTTTTGTTGGCAGAAAGAAAAATGACGGAAACATCCGTCATCGCTGATAATAAATCACAAACCGATCCCACAGATCTGAAGCTTCTGAGCTGAAGGCATCACGATCTGGGTATCGTCAAAGCCGCGTCAGAACACTTATTTATTAAATCTGTTATGGCAGTATTCCCATGCCTCATCGAGATCAATTGCCGGACGGTCTTTG
>CADCOR010000253.1 GCA_902803055.1 uncultured Erysipelotrichaceae bacterium | reverse complement strand
TCAGACATTTTGATTGAAGGATCGATCGTACCTTTTTCGATATCTTCAATAAGCATTTCCATATTTTTTTCAATGTAATTGATGGAGAAGGAGATCGAAGACATGAAGACACCGACGATGAATTTGATCCCTCTTTCCTGCAGGGCATAACGGGATTTGACGTATTCTTTATCGTCTATCTCACCACAGCCGATCACATCGGAAGGCAGCTGAGTAAAAATTGGCAATAACCATTTTACGGCTCCGGCAGCATACGAAGAAACAACACCTGCTGAGTATTCATCGCTCTCACTGTTGCGGTTTTCAGATACTTCCGTATTGCAGAAACCCTTGATGTTGAAGGTCGAGACATTTCTGCGGCGGATCGCTTCGATACACTGATCGACAAAGATCGCGAAGACTTTAAAATAACTCACCAGTGTTGAAGAGCTTTGCGGTATATATTTTTTGATCCCGGTAGTTCCGGAAGTATTGGCATAATTCTTTATCTTCTTTCTGGTCAGCAGATTATCGACGCCATTCTTTGATCGTTCGATATAGTCCATATAATCTTCGTATAGCGACAAAGGAACATTACGCCGATAGTCGGCGATCGATCTGATATGGGCAAAATCATATTTCCTGCCATATTCAGTATTTCTGTTTTCTCTGATGATCTTCAATAAAGTACGCTCACTGACCTTTCTTCCGTTTCTGGCCTTCACAAAATAGCTGTGCCGGAAAATGCGGCCGAGCAGACCGCCACAGTAGAAGATAATGGTGTTTATAGTACGACTTAATAGTTTCATCCTGATCTCCTGTTATATTTAATAAAAAGTTTGAATCATACCGATATTTTTATCGGCATATTCAAACATTGATCATAATTAAGCTTTCTTTTCTTCCTGCTTGCTTATGATGTAATCGATGACATCTTTCACGGTAACTATTCCAGCGATATTTTCATCATCAACTTCAATATCAAAGTTGTCTTCGATCATTCCTATAAGGCTGATGACATCAAGCGATGATAACTGAAGATCATTAATAAGTGAAGAATCTTCGCTGATCTGTAGATCGCTGTTTCCTGAATAATCACGGATCAATTCCTTTAATTTCTCAAATATTTCTTTTGACATGACCGTCTCCTTTCAACTGCATAAAAAATAATACGGTATAAAGTTTTATTACTTAATAATATATATTCTAGCAAATATAGCAAAACAGTATGTAAAAACTTGGTAAAAACAGTATCGCTATATACTGTTTATACGCGGTGGATGCTTCCGGTGTAAGAATTATGCTTCAGAAATAGACTTTTTCAATGACCTGATGCCCGTCATGATCGCCCCGGAAAACAGAATTAGATAGAAACTGATGAATCTCCAGATAAGCATGACAGCAAGAAGATGATCTCTGTCGATCAGTGAGCCGAAAAACAGAGAGAAGATGATCTCCTGAGCACCGGCTCCGCCCGGGGTAGGCATGTAGGCTGAAGCTATATACTGACAAAGGCTCATGCCGAACAGATCAAAATAGGAAGATGCAGATAAGCCGACGCTCCGATAGGCAAAAAAGATGATGCTGTTGAGCAAGATGGCGTAAATGCAGCCAAAGAAGAGCTGCTTAAATATCTCTGAGGGGTATTTAAGGATATTCTGCATGGCATCGTGATATCTTTCAACTGTTTGAGACAGTTTTAGTTTAATGCTATCAGGGTCTTTTGAAAGATTGAATTTTCTGATCGTTTTATCGATCAGACTGATGATCAGCCGGATCGGTTTTTTAACAAAGCCCAGCACCAGGAACAGGACAATGACATATATGTTGTAGAGATAGCCGAGTATCAGGAAAAACATATTGTTGCCCAGGACGCCTTGCAGCATATCGTGTCTTAAAAAGATGAAGACCGTCAATAAGATCAGGCGCATGAAATACCAGGCATTTATGAAACAGGTCACAGCGGAAGAAGCGATCCCGACAGGAACGCCCTGTCTGCTCAGATGATATATCTGCATCGGGAAACCGCCAGTGCCGGCCGGAGTGATGCTCGAATAGTAAACACCGATCAGCGATGAATAAAAAGCTCCCTTCAGGGAAAGATCGTAGCCCTGCCTTCTGATAAACGATCTGTTGGCAATGCTGTTGAAAAGGATGTGTCCGAAAAAGCATGCTACTGCCAGCAGAATAAAAAAAGAGTCGGCATTGATTATGCTGTCGATCGCCCGGATCAGAGAACCGTTGATCAGTCCGGCGATGATCACTACAGCAAAAGTCGAAAGTACGATGATGAGCCCGATATTCTTTTTGATCAGATCAAACAGTTTATTCATCAGAAATACAACTAATATTATATAAAGTTGTTTTTAGATAGCTCAATATTCCTTCTGTTTCGACTGAGACTTTTTCCATTTCCTGGATCATGAATATAGCTGCAACAGAAAAGGAAGCCTGTAAGGCTTCCTGAGTAAACAGCAGACAGCGATCTGATCTTCAATGAGCTGATCCGAAGTCAGGATAAAAATTGACTAAGAAAGAAAATCAGCGATCGACTGGTCAGGATCATCTATTATTTTTTTCAATACATCAATAACTGTGACAAACAGTTCATCGACTTCTTTGTCAGATACTTTGATGTTATGGTCAAAGATGAGATTGAACTTTCCTTCAGCTGATCTTTCCTGAATCGTGAAAATAGTTGTATCGATAACATACTTGCAGTAATACTGGGTGACGATCGCTGTAGGATCGGCATCCAAAGTGGCGTTCTGGTAACTTACCCAGATATCAAAGAGCTTATCTTTGCTGTCAGGGGTGATTTTGTTGCCTTTATAGTGGCGGAATGCCTTGATGGATTTATCATTGACCTTATTCATAACCTGAGCATAGGTATCATCCTTTTCGATCTCCATGAGGACCGGAACACCGGTGACAAACATGCCGACTGTATTCTTTTCACCGAAAGTTGAACGGTTTAAAGAGACAGAACCAAGATAGAATTTATCCCGGTTGAGTTTCTTGCGCATGTAGACAGTAACCGCACTGAGGAACAGTGTATAAGGAGTGACCTTATTCTGATTGCAGAATTCCTGTATCCTTGCCGTAAGCTGTTTATCTACCTCTGCAGTTCTGCGTTTTGCTTCCAGAGACTTGTATCTTTCGGGCCATAACCAGGTCTGCTGCGGACATTTGGCGTATTCTGATTCCATATAAGCACGGTCACGTTCATAGCGGCTGCTCTGATGATACTTCTTTTCGTTTTCTATAAATTCAGAATAATCGTAAGCTTTGATGGAACCGCCATTTAATAGAGTAAGGAATTGATTGGCGATGAGCACTACGGTCCAGGCATCAGCTACGATATGATGGATCTTGACCATGGCACCGCTGTAATCAGGCAGATCAAGCAGTATGAACTCGCAGACAGCAGGTCTGGCATTCAGTTTGCCCATGCGCAATTTGGTGAAAAACATCTCGAATTCGTGAACGGCAACATTTTTGACCAGCGTCATTGAAGGCTTTTCATTCTTCCATCTCTCTTTGGAAACGCCTGATCCTTCTACGCGGATCGGAAGCTTGAGCGGAATCGTACCATATACTTCACCAAACTCATCAACTTCTTCTTTACTGTTGAAATGCATGACCTTGAATTCCTGAGGTTCATATGGTTTGACATCCTGGTATATTTTTTCATCTTTTTCAACGAAGACCGCTCTTAAGCCGTTGTTGGCTTTAAATACTTCATTGGCGGCATCCTGCAGCTTGCTGATTTCGATTTTTCTAGGAAGAAGAATACTTCCTGTCAAAAGGGCAGCCTGTCCGGCACCTTGTTTACAGCCGAAATACATAAACATCTGCGCATCATGCAATTCAAACATAAAATATCTCCTCTCACCAATTTCTTCAAGTTACACTGATCGGCAAACAGATTATCCATAAATCTGTCGGTTTTTCTGCTTCCGATGCAGAAAGAAACAGTTATTGTTCAGTTCATTATTATAAACTAATAAAAATAAAAATCTAAAATATCAAAAATAATAAACAGCTAAAGAATAAAAAGAAAGACTAAAAAATTTAAATAAACGAATATGTTAATATATTAAAGAATTGAATATTTGAGGTATTTTTTGTTATGGCTTATATAGAATTCAAAGATGTATCCAAGATCTATCAGATGGGTGAAGTTGAAATAAGAGCTCTCAATGAGATGTCCTTTGGCATTGATAAGGGTGAGTTTGTTGTCATATTAGGTGCTTCC
>CADCOR010000252.1 GCA_902803055.1 uncultured Erysipelotrichaceae bacterium | reverse complement strand
TCTATTATATGTTTGACAGAAAATTATTAAAAGAAAAAGGTAAAGCTGCTTTTAAAGCAAATTACTGGATGGCAGTTGTTGCTTCTTTGATCCTGAAAGCTGCTGCCGGCGGTACAACCGCTACTTCCGGTTCAACAACCATTAACAGTGCTACTGATGCTACAGAAGCTCAGAACATTAAGGAACTGTTCAATCAGCTCAAGCAGGATCCAAAACTGATGACAATCATCATCAGCGTTATCGCAGTTGTTGTCATTATCGTGGCTGTTATTCAGCTGCTTATCGATTCATTCCTGATCAATCCGATCGAGATGGGCAGCAAGTCCTTCTTCTTAAAGAATGCTGATGATCCTAACACATCATTTGATGAGGTCAAGACCGGTTTCACACCTTCTTACAAGAGAAATGTCAAGGCACTGTTCTTAAGGGATATCAAAGTCGCTTTATGGTCACTGCTGCTGATCGTTCCGGGTGTCATGAAAAGCTATGCCTATGCGCAAGTCCCATACATCCTGGCGGAAAATCCGGATATGGAACCTAAAGAAGCTTTAGACAGATCTGAATCAATGATGATCGGCCACCGCATGGAACTGTTCAAATTGAGACTTTCCTTCATTGGCTGGGATCTGTTAGCTGTCCTCACCCTTGGTATTCTTGATGTATTCTATGTAGGTCCATACTCCAAGGCTACTGAGGCTGAATTCTACAAAGCATTAAAAGAAAACGCATAATCAAACGAAAAAAATATGCAGAAAAATACGGATTAAGTTCCGTATTTTTTGTTTTCAGACAGGTTAAGGAAGAACCGATTCCTGCGTTATAATTAAAGCAATAAATGCAGATATAATTCATCAAGGAGTATGCTATGAAAGTATTCATGATAGGTGGAACCGGTCTGCTTGGCGCTCAGGCAGCGAAGGAGCTGATTGAAAGAGGACATGAGGTCTCCAGTATTGCCTTGCCGCCATTGCCGCAGGGTGCCGTACTTCCCGAACAGCTGAAGATCGACTATGGCAATTATCTGGAAATGAGTGATGAACAGCTGAAAGGTTATCTTGAAGGCTGTGATGGCTTTATCTTTGCCGCCGGGGTTGATGAAAGAGTTGAAGGTCCTACTCCGATCTATGATCTGTATAAGAAATACAATATCGATCCCGTAAAGCGTCTTTTGGGATTATGCAAAGAATGCGGGGTCAGACATGCCGTGATCCTGGGCTCTTATTTTGTCCATGCGGATCGGATCTGGCCTGATAAGAATCTTTCAAAGTATCATCCCTATATCAGAAGCCGGATCGATCAGGAAAATACTGCTCTGGCTTTTGTCAAAGACGGTCTGGATGTTGCGATCCTGGAGCTTCCTTATATCTTCGGCAGTCAGCCGGGAAGAAAACCGGTCTGGGTCTTTCTGGTTAAAAACGTCATGATGATGAAAAGCGTAACTATGTATCCGGGCGGCGGTTCGACGATGGTGACAGTCAAGCAGGTCGGACAGGCCATTGCCGGAGCTTTAGAGAGAAATAAAGGCGGCAGCAGCTATCCGATCGGTTTCTATAATCTGACCTGGAAAGAACTTCTGACGATCATCCATAAATATCTAGGTGTTCCTGATAAGAAGATCATCACGATTCCCAAGTGGATGTTTGCCCTGACGGGTTTCTTTATCATGCTGCAGAATAAGTTCAAAGGTATTCAAAGCGGTCTTGATATGGTAAAGCTGGCTGATATCATGTGCTCCGAGCTGTTTATCGACAGAGCAGAAGGCTCTGATTCACTCGGCGTAGAAGAAGATGATATTGAAGCAGCAATCGGTGATTCAGTGCTTTTGTGCAAAGACATCATTGAAAAAGGAACAGAAACGCTGGGGATGAAGGGAGAATAGCAGAATGTCTTTACCTACAATGTTTATGACCGGAGCCGGCGGCAACATGGGCTTTGAAAGCTTCAAGGCTATGGCTGATGATATCGGCAATAAATATGATCTCATCGTGCTGCTGCGTGACAGTGATAAAAATCATAAACTTTTTGAACCATATAAAAACAGGAAAGGCTTATACATAAGATATGGTGATCTTTTGAATAAGGAAGATGTTGCTGAATGCATTCAAAGAAGCGACATGTGCCTGCATATCGCCGCTTATGTCTCGCCCTTCGCTGATTATTATCCTAAAAAAGCCATGCGGAATAATTATGGTTCCACAAAGAATCTGATCGATGCCATCGTTGAGCAGGATAAGGCAGAGCGCTATAAATTTGTATATATAGGAACAGTCGCCGAGACCGGTGATCGCATGCCGCCGATCCACTGGGGCCGAGTCGGGGATCCGATCAAGCCCAGTATGTTTGACTATTATGCCGTATCCAAGATCGCTGCGGAACGTTATGTGATCGAAAGCGGTCTTAAATACTGGGTCAGTTTAAGACAGACCGGCATTATCGGTCCGCATATGGCTAAGATCAGAGATGCGATCCAGTTTCATAACTGTCTTGATAATGTGCTGGAATACTGTTCAGACCGTGACAGCGGCAGAGCCATGGCTCATTTGTGCCGCTATGATGCTGAAGGACAGCTGCCGGAAGCGTTCTGGGGACATATCTATAATATCGGGGGCGGAAAGTCATGCCGCATTGATACCTATTCAATGTATAAGATCCTGTATAAGAAATTGGGGATCGAGAATGCGGACTATGTGATCGAACCGAAGGTCAATGCGACAAGAAACTTCCATGGTCAGTATTATCTGGATTCTGATAAGCTCGAGAATTATCTGCATTTCCGCTCTGACAGTATGGAATACTTCTATGATGCCTATCTGAAAGAAGTCGGTCCTGCGCGTTTTTTTGCCAGGCTGATTTGCAGGTTGCCGGGTGGCCAGAAACTCATGGGAGAAATCATAAAAAGTACCTTTAACAGGCTTTTAGATTCTGAGCATGGCACCAGACGTTTCATTAAAGAAAACATGGAAGATCACATCGATGCCTATTGGGGAAGCAGGAAAAACTATGAGGCCTTGCCTGATAAAGCGAGCGAAATGGATCACTTCACAGACTGGGATAAAGTTGTTCATATCGATCACGGCTATGATGAAGATAAGCCGGAAAGTGAACTTGATATTGATGATATGAAGAAGGCTGCCCGCTTCAGAGGCGGAGAATGCTTAAGTGATAAAATGAATACAGGCGACTGGAACAGCAAGCTGGAATTCAGCTGTGCTTTCGGTCACAGGTTCAAAGCCAGCCCCAGACTGATTTTAGAAGGCGGCCACTGGTGTCCGGAATGCGAAGCAAAGAGCTGGAACTATGGCCGAAGAGCCAAAGTCGATCCTTTCTTTGCCCAGGTCTGGAATCCGCTGCATGATGAAAATGAACTGCGGGAATATCCAAAATTGGTAAGTGAAGAGGATATCTGATATAAAAATAGGTGAATATTCAACAAATTCTGGATACTTTGATTGCCTTTTGGTTCTAAAGTGCGTATAAATATGCGAAGGAGGTAAAGATAGCGGGGAAAACACTATATAATATATATATGGTTAGCTAATAAAGAAGGTTTATGGAAATAAACAGATATTAGTTGCTTTATTCGAAGCTGTTGGAGCAAAATAAGATGGAAAAAAAGCTAAGCAGACTCTTTGATTATCAGCGTTTTGCCAGGAATGCGAATCTGCAGAAGATCGTCGACGATACGCAAAGAAGATTTGATGAAGTCGCGATTCTTTTGGAAGATGAACATCTGTCCTTTGCGGCAGGTGGACGTGATATCGCCAGAGAATTAAACAATGACGATAAGCATGACGAGATTCTGAAGATCGACGAAAACAAAAAGGATTCTATTATATGAAGATAACCATGTCTCCTGATGAAATCTATACAGAATACAGAGACAAGGTTTTTTCATATACTCGCAGCAAGGTCCAGAACTATCAGGATGCGGAAGATCTTTGCGAAGATGTTTTCGTCAAGGTTTTTCAGAAGCTTGATAAATATGATGAATCCAAATCAGCCATATCAACCTGGATCTATAACATTACCAAAAATACCGTCATAGATTATTATCGTTCACACAAATATAATCTTGAACTGCTGGATAACTATGACTATGTCGATGAACCGGAAGAAGAGATTTCCGAGGAATCGCTGGAATTCCTGGCCAAGGCCTTGAATGAACTGTCAACAGATCTTAAAGACATCATCGTCTTGAGATATTATGAAGGACTGACTTTGAAGGAAGTGAGCGAAAGGATGGGGATATCGTATGGTATCGTCAAACTGAAACACAAGGAAGCTCTGTTCCTGCTGAAGCTGAAACTAAAGGATTTAGTATAATAAGCCGGTTCTGTTAAAGGAAACTATCTGATGATCACTGCACATATCAGCACCCGGAACGATGGGTGTTGATTGTCGTAGGATAATCGGATTAAAAACTTATAGAATAATGGAGGTTGTAATGAAAAAACTGCTAATCTTACTTGTTGGAATGATGATGCTCTGCAGCTGCGGAGGCAAAGCCAACAAGGTGGTCGCTCAGGAATTTGTCGGCCACAACGTTCAGGATGTCTACGCCTGGTGTGCAGAACTTGATGATGATCATTCATGTTCGATCGCTTATGAAAACAGTGATGAATATGAAAAGGATATCGTCATCGATCAGTCAGTTCAGGCCGGCAAGAAATTCGAAGGTGAGATCCATTTCAATGTTTCTAACGGAAACATGAACGAAATAGCTCTTCCTTATATCACTCCTGAATTATCAATGTCAGATATTGAAATCTGGAAAGAGACTTCAGGTCTTAAGACTCTGAATTATGCCTATGAGACTTCAGAAACAGTTGACAAGAACCACGTCATCAGGTTCGATCCTAACGTTCATATCACCAAGGATACCCCGGTTACTGTCTATATCTCTTCAGGCAAGGCTGAACCGGTTAACACTGATATCGAAGTCAAATATGGTGATTATCTGAATATCACAGTTTCTGAATTTGAAAGCAAGGCCAGAGCTTTAGGCCTTACGCCAAATCATCAGGAATCAAGAGATAAATATGATCCTAATGTCAAGATCGGCAACATCGTATGGCATGGCTCAGGTATCTATGTCAAAGACGAAGTCTTCAACTATGGTATCTGCATCAACGCAATCGTCGTCTCTCCGGGTCAGTATGTCGGCAAGAGCGAATCTGAGTTCATCAAGATCGCTCAGGGTCTGAAACTCAATCCGACACACATCAATGGCCGTGATGCCTACTCTGCAAAGGTCGACAAAGGCTATATCGTTACCCATGGCAATGGCACTTATGTTGAAGGCGAAGAATTCAAATATGGTATCTCCTATGGTCCGGCTATCGTTCAGCAGGGTTATGAAGGCGGCAGCGAATCTGCATTCACTGACTATCTGAGCATGCTGGAACTCACGGGCGACCGCAAGACTATGTATTCCAATACCGTACCGGCTGGTCGAATCATTTCCTACAACTATGGTAAGTATTCATCAGGCGACTGCGTTACATATTACGTTTCTTTAGGTCAGGAACAGGTCTATGTTGATGTACCTGATTTCTCCGGCAGAAGTGAAGGCGAACTGCTGAACTTCATAACCAGCAATGGTCTTCTGGTTGGTTCAAGATATGAAGATTCTTCTCTGATCGCCAGAGGCAATATCGTCTCTAACGATACCGGCAGAATGAAAGCCGGTGACTACGTATCATACACCGTTTCGACTGGTCCGGCTGTTCAGGAAACAGCGATCATCGAAGCATTCGGAACAGTTCAGGCATCAGTATCACATGAAGGTGACTACGAACACGCAGCATATGATATGCACAGATATCTGTTCGGCCGTGGCTTCATGAACTATGATATCGTTCCGGTTACCCTGTTCGGCGGTGAACCTGGTACGCTGGTATCGATCACGATCGATGGTGAAAGACTGGGCGATTATCCGGTGAATGCAGCACTCAATTCCTACATCCGCTGCGAGATCGTTCAATAATAACTGATCACACGATACTAACTGAAAAGGCATGATCACAATGGTCATGCCTTTTATGTTGGTTAAATTATTGTTGATGCTTAAGCTTTCAGATCTTTTGGCAGTACGCCTTCCTTTATCTCGAGCGTATAAGTAATGCCTAATTCTTCAGCCCATCTGATGTACTGTTCAACCTGTTTATCGTCTAGCATATCTGAAGAGATCAGGCCTTTCTGATCGATCATATCATTGACAAAAAGCTTGGTGTACAAGAAGGCACCCTGACCTGTCAGATACATCTCACCGGTCATTTTTGCCTTTTCATAGGATTCGATAAGACCAGGGGAAGAAAGGTGCAGTTCAACCATCACATCTTTGCCATCTTTCTTGCCATAGGCTTCTATGACAAAGGCGCCGCCATCAGAAACGATCCCTTCATCAATGATCTCTTTGATCTCTTCCGGTTCTTTAGGTGCCATAGGCATATGTTTAAGAATCAGTTCATGCGGTACGATTTTGACTCCGTTGATCTCTTCTTCTTCATAGCTGAGCAAACCAGCTCTGTAAAGCGGTTCGGAAAACCTGATGCCGACTCCGCCGTATTTGAAATAGGCGTTCCTGCAGCCTTTGAAATACTTATCACTGTTGAAGGCGACATAGACCGGTTCATCATGCGCATGTTCACAAAGCATGACGGGATGCATATCATATTCCGGCCAGCTGCGATAGATCTTGCGGCTGAATGGCTTGGTGCGGATGATCTTGCCATCTTCAAGGGCGAAAGCGTCTTCCTGCATATCGGCTAAAGCGACATCAGCACTCCACCAGAAGGGCAGAAAACGTTTGGCTTCCACACCTTCATAGACCATCATGTTGAGCGTATCGCATTCATCGAGTTCGTTGACGCATTTTCTGGCCATAACGCACATGACCCCTGGTGCTGAACCGGTGCCGATGATCGCGGTCGTATTGTTTTGCGCAAATCTCTTGCCATAGCTGTTGTACATATATCTGATGCCGGCAATCCAGCGCTCATAGCGATCTACATCCATGACCTCGGGAATGTTTTCGCAGGCAGAGAGGTCCTGATAGCAGCAGCCCAGATCCATTGCCGCCTTAAGCATGTTGGGACCGTAGCGCAAAGGCATGACATTGATGATAAGTTCACAGCCTTCCGCCGCCTTTTTGATCTGTTCAATATCTGAGGCATCCACTTTAACAGCCTTGCCCTTTTTCATAAGATGGCAGACCGCTTCCGCCGCATGCAGATCATAATCAGCACAGATTACTTCTTCAATATTTACTTCTTCATCCAGTTTTCGGCAGATCGTCGAGCCCTGAGCTCCGCAGCCGCAGACCATAACTTTTTTCATATCCTGATTCCTCTTTCAAAACAAAATAATCTCACTGCTATAAATTATAGTTATTTTTCTGATAAACAGATATATAAAAATGATCGGCCAATAAAAAAGAGCCGCGGCTCTTATGTGAGTGTGCGGCTCTGCAACTGCTTATCAGTCGGCTTTTAATGAACCCAAAGCAACGATCTTGCCTGACTTTCTATCAAACAGGATGACATTCTTGCCTTTGAATCCGATATTGGCTTTGTCCCCGATTTTATATACGACTCCGCCGAACATGACGCCTGTCAGCAGGTAATTGTTGATGTTGACACGGACAGTCGTTTCCATACCGGTAGGCATTGAGGAGTAGACCTCACCCTCAAGCTTGCCGGTTTCAGAGATCTCGACGAATTCCGGTCTGATACCGAGAACGAGATCCTCATCGCTCAGGACTACTTCATCGTCATAATCTTCAGTTTCATCAACTTTGGCAATATGATATTTGAAGTTTGTTTCTTTGTTTGCTTTTTCAACATATCCTTTTGCTTCAGCTTTTAATGCGCGCAGTTCCGCTTCTTTTTGATTGGCTTCGTCAAGATCCGCATGCCACTTGGCAAAATCGAATTTTTTATTTGGCACGAAAGTGACATTCTGATTATCAAAGATCGTCAGCTTGAAATTGCCATCGACCTGCTTGCCTTTGGCATCAATGAAGTTGATAGCCGGATTTCCGACGAAGTCAGCGACAAAGAGGTTGTTTGGCTTATTGTAGACATCAAGCGGTGCATCATACTGCTGCAGCAGACCGTTGTCGATCAGACAGATTCTGGTAGCTAAAGTCATGGCTTCCATCTGGTCGTGAGTAACATAAACGAAGGTCGAACCGGTTTCCAGATGCAGTCGCTGCAGTTCTGATCTCATCTCAAGTCTCAGCTTGGCATCAAGGTTGGATAATGGTTCATCCATGAAGAGCACAGATGGCTCCGGAGCCAAAGTCCTGGCGATAGCTACACGCTGCTGCTGACCGCCGGAGAGTTCAGCCGGATAGCGATCCATGAACATCCCGATCTTGACGATCCTT
>CADCOR010000251.1 GCA_902803055.1 uncultured Erysipelotrichaceae bacterium | reverse complement strand
GCCTATGCCAGATATTTCACGAAACTGGCCTGTCAGCTTAAAGGAATAGAATACAAAGAAGCCTCTTTATTTCACTTGCCTTATGAGACACTTGGGATCAGGGGAAATGTCCATACAAATGATGACGGTCTGCTTGTAGAAGACAAGGATATCTATAAATACACTTATTATCTTGCTGAAGACATCTATGATGCCCGCTATGATCCGCAGTTTTCACCGATCATTGAGCCAGGCGATCAGATAGAGATCAAAATTGAATCACAGAATGATCAGACGCTTACCATTTATTGTGTTGACTGTAAGGGCAAAGAAGATCACCAGGAATATGATGTTTCCTGCCGGATGACTTTGAACTTTTTGATTCCTGAAGGAATCAATAAGGTCATAAATAAAGTCGGTATCAGATCGAAGGAGAGCTATCTAATCAAAGATATAAAAATAATACGAAACCCAAAACTGCAATATGTTTTTACTGATTATGAATATGATCATTATGGACCGCGTTATGAAGGCGACTTCATGAATAATATCCGGGGCTTTGTAAAACATTCAGGAAGCTGGGAATTGAAAAATGGTCTGAAAGGCATCAGTAAGGAGCATGCCTTAATCAGTTCAGGCAATCTGGGCAATAGCTATAATGAGATATGCTGGAAGTTCGACCCCGACTTCGGGAATCGTCATCTGCTTGTATTCAATATGAAAGGATATCTGAACTACAATGCTATAGGCTTATATGAAGATAAACTGGTACTGATTGAAAAAAGAGATACCGAAAAGATCATTAAAGCTTATCCTTATCAGTTTCAGAAAGGTGAAAGATATTGTCTGATCTTAAAGAGAAAAGGCAATGATATTCTGGCGAAGATAAATGAACAGGAATATGTATTTGAAGATATAGGTATGAAGGATCTGTTTGGCATTTATCTTGGTGAAGAATGTGAGAATACAAGCTTCTCATTAAAGGTCAGCTGAGTGATAAGATAAAGGCATAGAAAAGAGGATTGTTTACATGAGTGAATTTAATGGTACACCCCATATCAGCGCTAAAAAGGGCGAGATCGCCAAGACGGTGATCATGCCTGGCGATCCTTTAAGGGCGAAATTTGTCGCTGATCATTATCTGCAAGACCTTAAGCTTTTCAATAACGTCAGAGGCATGCTGGGCTTTACCGGGAACTATAAGGGAAAGAAAGTATCGGTCATGGGCCATGGCATGGGTATGCCTTCGATGGGCATCTATTCCTATGAACTGTTCAATTTCTATGATGTTGAAAACATCATCAGAGTCGGCAGCTGTGGTGCTTATCGGGCTGATCTTGATCTGTTTGATGTGATTCTGACAGAAGCGAGTTATTCGCGTTCCAATTTCGCCAAGGTAGCTTTCGGTTATGACGAAGATCTGCTTTATCCTGATAAAGAATTGACTGAAAAACTCGAAGAAAATGCCAAAAGGATGAATAAGAAGATCGTCAAAGGCATCGTTATTTCCGGTGACAGCTTCTATCGGGATCGCTCACTGGAAGTACCTGCACCTTATCCTATAGTGGCTGGGGAGATGGAAAGCTTTGCCCTATTTGCCAATGCGCGTTATCTGCATAAGAAAGCTGCCTGTCTGTTGACCGTTTCTGATCTGAAGGATAAGATTGCCACACCAAAAGAAAGAGAAACAGCTTTTATGGAAATGATCGAAATAGCTTTGAATACAGCAATAGAATTGGAGTAGCCATGGAAAAAATCAAGCTTTATCTCTCCGGTCCTGATCGGCTTAAAAAGAACGCTGAGGAATTATTCAAGAAGAAGAAGGAACTTTGTGAAAAGTATGGCTTTGAACTGCTGGAGTATCCTAAGGATCTATATAAAGCCAAAGACAGCTTAGAGAATAATGAAAGAATAGCTAAGCAAAGACTTGAACTGATCAGGGAATGTGATGTATTGATCGCTGATACTATTGATTTCCGCAGCTTTTTAGAGCCATACAGTGAATCAGCTTTTGAGCTGGGTATTGGTTTTGGCCTGTTCAAGAAACTGTATTGCTATATGCCTGATACCAGACTGTGTCATGAAAGATATTCTGGCACAAAAACGCTCAAAGACGGCAAGGGTTATGTCGATGAGAATGGGATCGGCTTTGAGCCGGGACCGGTCAATCTGATGCTGGAATATGGAGCTAAATTAGTTAAAGGTGATCTTGAAGATGCCTTGAAAACCGTAGCTGCAGACTTTGGAAAGGGGTGGAAGTAATGTTTATCGATCTGGAAGGAAGACTGAGGAAACCGCTTGTCTATCTGGCCGATTTTGAAATGTTTCTGCCGACCTGTGAGGAAACAGTAAAATACTGGAAAGAAACCTGCGATCGCTATGGCTTTATCGGCATTTTCCCTGGCGAAGGTGAAAAAGTTGAACCAGGTGAGGATTTCTTCCGCCGTGTTTTTGAGCATGACTGCAATTGGATGTATAAATGCGATGTCTGTTTTGCTCAGCTGGATGACTGGCGAGGACATGAGCCTGACAGCGGGACGCTGTTTGAGATCGGCTATTTTATTGGTAAGGATCTGCCTTCCTATGGCTTTTATACAGGCGGGAAGAAACTGATCGAAAGAGATATCCCCAAGAAGGAAGAAGATGGCGTTTTCTATGATGATAAGGGCTATCTGATCGAAGATAAGGGCTCATCATTTGATAATATGCTCAATCTGATCAAGATCGCCGATTCTTTTGAAGATATGTGCAGAATGGCCAGAAAAGATTTCGATAAGCTGTTAATTGCAGCTGGTCATGAGCCTTATCCGGTAAAAGAAGGATAAGGCATTCGGTTTTCATTGAAAATAAACTGATGGTGATGATAGAATAGTTTTGTTATAAAAACCTTTAGTAACTGTTTCTGGTAAACACTTAAATTGGTTTAGAGCCTAGAAGGCTTTAAATAGAAAAAGGAGAGGAAATGAAAAAATTATTAACTATCTTACTGGCTGTACTGATGTTAGTAGCGTTGGCAGGCTGTGGCAAGAAGGAAGAAACTCCGACTGATCAGCCAACACCTACTGAAGACGACGGTACTGTCAAAATCGCTGTTCTGCTCCCATTCACAGGTGACCAGTCTTACTTCGATACTCTGGCTAACGCTGCCAAAGAAGTAAATGATGCTGACAACAACATCTCTGTCGAAGTCTTCGAATGTGACCCTAACGGTGCTGCCGAAGAATCCAACTGGATGAACTGGTATGACAACGTATGTGAAGAAGGCAAATACGACCTCGTTGTTTCCGGTAACGGTACTTATGAAGGATTCCTTTACAGTGCATGTGAAAAGTATCCTGATCAGATGTTCTACAACTTCGACCGTTCATGGATCCCTGAAGGTGGCGTACCTAAAAATTGCTACGCTGTTGACTGGGCTCTTGACGATTTAGGTTATGTTGTAGGTGCTTTATCTGCAGCTGTCACCAAGACTG
>CADCOR010000250.1 GCA_902803055.1 uncultured Erysipelotrichaceae bacterium | reverse complement strand
TACTTCAAAGATACCCAAGGTTACAGTACCCGTTTTATCAAAGGCGACATATTTGGTCTGAGACAGTCTTTCCAGATAATTCGATCCCTTGATCAGCACACCGGCTTTGGATGCACCGCCGATGCCCGCAAAGAAAGTAAGCGGGATCGAGATGACCAGGGCGCAAGGGCAGGAGATGACCAGGAAGGTCAGAGCTCTGAAGATCCAGGTCGAGAAGTCAAGCTCACCGCCAAGGATAAAATGATTAAACAGTGGCGGGATTATCGCGAGAGCCAGAGCGCTGTAACAGACAATCGGGGTATAGTAGCGGGCAAATTTTGTGATGAAATCTTCTGATTTCGATTTATTGCTGGTGGCATTTTCAATGAGATTGAGAACCTTGGAAACGGTTGATTCACCAAACTCTTTGGTTGTTTCAACTCTGATTAAAGATGTCATATTGATACAGCCGCTTATGACATCATCACCAACACCGACATCCTTCGGTTTTGATTCGCCGGTTAAGGCACTGGTGTTGAGTGAGGTCTCTCCTTCGATGATCTTGCCATCGATTGGGATCTTCTCTCCGACTTTAACGACGATGATATCGCCGACCTTGACTTCATCAGGATCGACTTTCTGCAATTCGCCATCGACTTCGATATTGGCGTAATCAGGTCTGATATCCATCAGTTCGGCAATATTCTTTCTTGAGCGGGAGACCGCATAGGACTGGAACCATTCGCCGATCTGATAGAACAGCATGACTTCGACGCCTTCATGATATTCACCCAAGACAATAGCGCCGATCGTTGCGACAGCCATCAGGAAATTCTCATCAAAGTGTTCCCGGTTTTTGATGCTCAGGAAGGCTTTGCGCAGAATATCGTATCCGATCAGGAAATAGGGAACAAGATAGGCACAGAGCTCTACATAGGGATTTTCAAAAGGTACAAAATGCAAAGCGATCATCATGATCGCTGTAATAATGATTCTTTGCAGATTTTTCTTCTGTTTCTTACTCATAGATAGATTTCACAGTCATCTTCGACTTTCTTGCAGTTCTTGAGAACTTCTTTCATGACTTCCTTATCATTGACGCCCTCTTCAAATTCAACCGTCATTTTTAAAGTCATGAAATTGACAACCGCGTTTTTAACTCCTTTAGTATTTTTGGTTGCTTCTTCCATTTTGTTGGCGCAGTTTGCGCAGTCAACTTCGATCTCATAAGTTTTTTTCATGTGATATCCTCCTTGTATTTAATGAACATATGAACATCTATTCATATGTATTATATAGCCATGTTTCCTATATTGCAATAGCAAAAAGGAAAGAATTTGTAAAGTTACAATTATATTTTGAAGGGGACAAGGAATTATAATAGATATGGCATAATAGTTGGATCGGCAGTATCTTAAATGAATAATGGCCTCACCACATACAATCAGTAAGTTATGTGATTATTAATATGCAGCGAAGAAGAGATCTCAGAATATCTGCCGCTTCCGGGAAAAGAAGAGTAAAAAGAATGATAGAGCGATCAGACAGATCATAATGTTTGATATTGCTGATGAAAAAAGATTGACTTGCATGCTATATTGTTCGTATAGAATCTATGAAAAACAGATGAAAAAAAGCTTATTTCATGAAATAGTCTAAAGGAGTTATGTTTAATGTCAAAAGAAAAAGAGTTTAAAAAAATACCATTAGCCATGGATGAACTTGATGATATATCCGGTGGTGCCGGTTATAATGAACAGCAATGGGCTGAATGGACCGATGCCTGGAAGGCCTGGTGGATAAAATACTACGGCGATATCATCTGTCCGATGTGCCATATGCCAATGATCAACGCTATTGTCACATACAATAAAGATCTGGCTTATGATTGCTATATGAATAATGCGCTTAAGTGCACGTGTGGCAATGTCTGCTGGATCCAGGACAAATGGAGAGAAACAGCTGAAAAACACTTCATCAGTTGTCTGACTGTATTTTGAAAAATATCAGCAATCGATTCGGAAGTTAAGAGAAACACATATGGTTAGATGATATCAGAGATCGTTGCAAGGATGATGCGGAGCCGTGAGGCTCCGCTTTTTGCTTATATGGTAGACTAAAGTAGTGCGTGGGTTTGAGATATGCCTCTCTAAACTCATGCGTGGGCATATTCAGGTATACACTGAAGCAAAATGTT
>CADCOR010000249.1 GCA_902803055.1 uncultured Erysipelotrichaceae bacterium | reverse complement strand
CCAAACGTCATTGGCAAAGAGTTTTTTGGCGGCGATGGCTGACATACCGATACTGTGTTTTGTTATCGGCTGATTCTTATCGGTCGGAACATGAAAGATAAAACGAAGAGAGCAGTTATTCACTGTCTAGTATAATTAAACTGATAAACAGAAAAAAACAATAAAAGCCGTAATATAACACAGAAAGGGAAAGAAAAAATGATCGATGTTTTGAGAGAAAGATTTCAGACAAATATGCGATATCATCCTGATCTGATATGGGAAGAAATCGAGAAAAAGCTTCGCAAGGACAAAAAGGTGCTTGGAATACTGGAACAGATGGAGAACAGCGGCGGCGAGCCTGATGTCATCGGTATCGATGAAAAAACAGGAAAGTATATCTATTGCGACTGCAGCAAGGAAACGCCTTCCGGAAGAAGGAGCCTCTGCTATGACGATGAGGCTCTAGCTAAGCGCAGCAAGAATCCGCCCGCATCCAGTGCCATGCATGAAGCGGAAAAGATGGGGATCAGACTGCTTGATGAAATACTGTACAGAAGATTGCAGGAACTTGGTGAATTCGATCTGAAGACTTCTTCCTGGATCGCAACTCCCGAAAAGATAAGAGAAAAAGGCGGTGCTCTATTCTGTGAAAGGCGTTATGGGACGGTGTTTGTTTTTCATAACAGCGCCGATTCCTATTATGCAGTCAGAGGTTACAGAGGCTACATCCTTATATAAAAACAGAAAGCATATCATATATGACACAAAACGAAAGGATCGATTATCTGATCGACTATCTGCTTAAGGAACAAGGCAGGTTCAAGGAGATCGTCTACCCCGATGATGAAGCCAGCCGAAAGCGGCTGCTTCGCTCATTGATGAACATCAGGATGCCATCAGAGGCTGATGAGGATTTTCTGCATATCCAGGATGAATTTCTGAAGATCGAAACGATGAAAAAAGGGATAACGGATATCGATGATCTCAGACCGGTAAAAGATAATATGTATCTGTGGAAAGGTGACATCACGACGATCAGATGTGATGCGATCGTCAATGCAGCCAATTCGGCAATGCTTGGCTGTTTTGTACCAGGACATAACTGTATCGATAACTGCATCCATACATTTGCCGGTGTTCAGTTAAGATATGAATGTTACCTGAAGATGGAAGAGCTCAGACGAAGATATGGTGTCAATTATGAACAGCCGACAGCTGTTCCCTTAATGACAGACGCTTATGATCTTCCTTCCAGAAAGGTCATTCATGTGGTCGGTCCGATCGTAAACGGGAAATTGACTGCAGCTCATGAAGAGCTTCTTTCCGCATGTTACAGCTCATGTCTCGAGCTTGCATCAGAAAATGATCTGAAGTCTGTTGCGTTCTGCTGCATCTCTACCGGTGTATTCATGTTTCCGCAGAAAAGAGCCGCTCAGATAGCTGTGCAGACAGTAAAAGAATATCTCAATCATAATGAGAATAAGATCAAAGTCGTTTTTAATGTTTTTAATGACACGGACCTGATGATATATAAAGAATTATTGTCAGATCGACAGGTATCGCCAGGACAAGGAGAACTTGAATAAACGAAATTATGGAATTAATGAAGATCAAAAGCAATTATCCGGATGATATCAGAAGATTGAAGGATGCACTTGAAGAATGCGATGCAGTCGTGATCGGCGCCGGTGCCGGTCTTTCGACTTCAGCCGGTCTTATCTATACAGGTGAAAGATTCAACAGGTATTTTTCTGATTTTGCGAAGCGATATGGATTCCAGGATATGTATTCCGGAGGTTTTTATCCTTATCCGGAAAAAGGGGAGTTCTGGGCATTCTGGAGCAGATATATCTGGATCAACAGATACAGCAGCATTCCAAGAAGAGTCTATGAGAGACTGCTGGATCTGGTCAAAGAAAAGGATCATTTTGTGATCACGACAAACGTGGATCATTGTTTTCAGAAAGCCGGTTTTGATAAGAAAAGACTGTTCTATACTCAGGGCGATTACGGTCTTTTCCAGTGCAGCAAGCCATGTCATCAGAAGACTTATGATAATAAACAGATCATCACCAGCATGGTCCAGTCTCAAGGATATGAGATCAGTGAAGATAACGAGCTGCTTATTCCGGAAGGAAAGAAGATCAGGATGGAAGTTCCAGAGGAACTGTTTCCAATCTGTCCGATATGTGGCGAAGCGATGACGATGAATCTGCGGTCCGATGATCGCTTTGTGGAAGATGAGGGCTGGCATCAGGCGGCGGAAAACTATGGAGAGTTTCTGCGCAGACATGAGGGCCTGAGGATCGTCTTTCTGGAACTGGGCGTTGGTTTCAATACGCCGGCGATAATAAAGATCCCATTCATTAATATGACAGCTCAGAATGATAAAGCGGTCTATGCCTGCCTGAACTTCAATGAAGCATATACGACTCAAGAGATAAAAGAGCGTTCGATATGCATCGAAGGAGATATCGGCAAGATCCTTTCAGATATGGGATCGCTATGATCTGATAAAAGCAGCATCAGATCGTAACGTGTTCAAATAGCTCTTTAAAATATGTTCTACAAAAGCCTCTGTTAAAGTATAATTTAGCTAAGAGAAACATTTTTAACATCATCAGAGAAAGCTTATCCCTTCTGAAGATAAACCTTTAGTGTATGAAAAACCTAACAGAAAAGGACAGTTTTCTATAACAGGTATTAAGCAGATCATGATGGAATAAAATGCTCTTAATAGATCCTGAGCGCATATAGGAGGATCGTGCAGTTATGAAGAAGCATATTTCAATATGGCAATAGTGTTGGCATATGGGTATCTATCATCTTCGGCAGCTGATTCGCCAATAAGCGAGGAATGACCATGATTGGATCTGCATAATGGCTCCTCAATTCAAGATGATGATCGTTGCGTATCATTCATCATTGCCATAGACGATCAAAAGTCGAAAGCGGAGAAAGCGTTATGAAAGCACCATTAAAAAGAGCCAGGAACAGGGACAGGCAGATCAAAATAGCAAAGTCAGATGCGAACAGACTGCTGTATGAGGGTTTTGATGAATTCTATGATCAGGTCATTAACAAGGATTTTCCCAAAGAGTTAAGCAGAGAACCGCTGGTAAAAGCCAATGGAAAGTGGAGATACAATCTCAGGATCAATGGTGCTGTTACTTTTGATGAAAGAGGTTATGCGGAAATATCGGTCCATGATCGAAATGATCCGCCGGTCAGCGTCATCCTTCATCCTGCTCTGATAAGCGAAGACGGGATGCGCTTTGCTGTTTCGGATGAAGAAGTAGACTATGAACCGTTTGCGGGAGGCCGGATAGAGAAAAATCAGATGAAGCTTGAAGGCAATAACTGTGTCATGTCTCTTAAGCAGTTTTATGTCTATGAAGGGAAAGAATATCTGCTTGCGAACCTGCTGCTTCCCAATAAACAGAAGGCAACATTGATGATGATCAGAGGAAAGGAATAGGATATGACAAAATTCTGCACCAAATGCGGCACGTCTTTAAGATCCGATGACAAATTCTGCCCTGAATGCGGAGCAAAAGTCACGGATGATAACGGCATAAAGGTCTTTCAGGATGATAAAGGCGGTCTGGTCTTTGAGGTCCCTGAAGGTACGAGTGTTGAGATCAGTGATGTCAGACCCGAAAAGAAATAATAGCGATAAATAAGCAGGACCGGTCGTCCTGTTTTTGAATGAGGAGAGATATGAAGTGGAAATGTCCAAAATGTGGAAGAGAATTTGATAAAAGGGAGCAGGAACACTACTGCCTTAAGCCGCAGACGATCGATGAGTATATCGCCTTGCAGGATGAAAAGATCCGGCCT